>NZ_JAGYGG010000034.1:0-62286 GCF_019947335.1 Pseudomonas sp. BF-R-24 | reverse complement strand
ATTATTTTCAGAAGCTTTCAAAGTTTCCTTTGTAACTTCAACCACTTGCGCTTCAGATCTCTCATCAGCGGGAGGCGAATTCTACAGCGTTACACGCTGCTGTCAACACCTCTTTTTCAACTCCCTTTCGGCTTCGATGAACTGAAGCAACCTGCTGCCGAAAACTGCGTAACTCTTTGTTTACCAAGGAGTTTTCCGTTTCGACTGCGCCGGAAGTGGGGCGAATTATAGACACCTGGAATCTGCCGTCAAGCATTGATTTAGGTTTTCTATCGACATGTGCAAAAACACTGCTTATATATAGACGCGCCTGCAAGGAATGCGCAGTATATTGCCCAACACAAATAGAAACGCCCTGATTCCTATATTTCGGACGATGCCACGTAATGAATGACCAGCCTCGCAGCCTAGCCTCTACCCTGTTCTCGGTTGGGCTGCTGCTCATAGCCATGGCATCGATCCAGTCCGGAGCCTCCCTGGCCAAAAGCATGTTCTCCGTTGTCGGTCCTCAGGGGACGACAACATTACGACTGATTTTTGCCAGTGTGATCATGATGCTGATACTGCGTCCATGGCGGGCAAAATTCACTGCAAAGTCCCTGCGCACCGTCATCGTCTACGGAATGGCGCTGGGCGGCATGAACTTCCTCTTCTATATGTCGTTGCAAACCGTCCCGCTGGGCATCGCGGTGGCGCTTGAATTCACCGGCCCACTGGCGGTGGCGATCTACGCCTCGCGTCGCGCGATCGACTTTTTGTGGATTGCCTTGGCTGCCGCAGGCTTACTGTTACTGATACCGACGGGAGAAACGACCACCGGCATCGATCTTGTAGGCGCCGGTTATGCCTTGGGCGCAGGGGTCTGCTGGGCACTGTACATTTTGTTCGGTCAAAAAGCCGGGGCCGACAATGGCGTGCAAACCGCCGCGCTGGGGGTAATGATCGCTGCGCTCTTCGTAGCCCCCATCGGTATTGTCCATGCAGGCTCAGCTCTGCTGAGCCCGTCATTGATCCCTATAGCCCTTGGCGTCGCCATCCTGTCCACAGCCCTCCCCTACACCCTGGAGATGGTCGCGCTGACCCGCATGCCGGCCAGAACCTTCGGCACACTGATGAGTATCGAGCCAGCCTTCGGCGCGCTATCTGGCTTGCTGTTCCTTCATGAATACCTCTCGCTGTCACAATGGATGGCAATCATGTGCATCATTCTGGCATCCGTCGGTGCCACCATGACCATGAGCACTAGCACCAGACCAGCCGTAGCGGCGGATTGAAAGCAGATATGAAACGGCTCTGGTATTTGCCGCTCAATTAGGCCATGTTTAGCCCCGCACCCCAGTGTCATGACATGGACCATTTCAGATAGGGATATCGGTACGCGTCAAGCGAAAGTGAAAGCGGCCAAACCCGGACACAAGATCCGGGGACGCTATAAGGATAGTAATGAAACGATTTTTGATGCTGATCGCCGTACTTGCAATTGCGGGCTGCGCAGCGACTTCGGAAACACAGATCAAGCACGGTAAGAAAGGGCTGCACATCAACTGTTCCGGACTGTCTTCGTCCTGGGACAAGTGCTACGCCAGCGCCGCCAATTCCTGCGCCCCCAAGGGATACAAGGTCATTGCCAAGTCGGGAGATTCAGTGGAAGAGCCTGGCGATTACCCGTTTGGCCTCAATCCTGCGGGCTATACCAGCCGCAGCATGATTGTCATCTGCAAATAGGCAGGGCCGTCGGGTCAGGTTCTCGGGCTTGCGATCTGACGGCCAATTTCCTCGTAGCTGGAGTTCAGCACTGTGCGCTGGATATCCGGGCTAGCCAGCATGCGCGCTACGACCAGCGCGCCAATACATTGCGACAGAATCGCCCACGCCAGGCTGTCGCTTTGCAGAATACCCGCCCAACTTTCCTGAAGCCGACAAATCCAGTGCTCTGCCTGTTGACGGACAGTCAGGTCGGAACGGGCAATTTCCGCCCCCAATGCCGGCAATGCACAACCGGTTTCCGGATTCTCGACGTGAGACATACTCAGGTACTGCTTCAAGCAGCGCTCAAGCTTGTCACGGTCCTTTCCCTCCCCCAGTCGCGCCAGGCTTTGCCCCAACTCACGCTCGACAATGCTGGCGAACAACTCGTCTTTCGACGAGAAATGGCTATAGAAGGCGCCGCCACTCAAGCCAATCGCTTTCATCAGGCCGTCCACGCCCACCGTTGAAAATCCGGACTTCTTGGCCGATACCGCACTGCTTTCCAGCAGCCTTTGCCTGGTTTCCAGCTTGTGACTGGCCGAATAACGCATTGCCTTTCTCCCTAGCTTGCTCGCCTTGACGTCTGTCGAATCATAGCATAACGTTCGTTTAGTTAACGATCGTTTACCAAAAGGGATCTACCCATGAATAACAAGAAGGTCGTTCTTATCGTCGGTGCAGGTGATGCCACGGGTGGCGCCATTGCCAAGCGTTTTGCCCGGGAGGGTTTTGTCACCTGCGTTACCCGCCGCAGTGCGGACAAGCTCCAGCCACTGGTGGATGCCATAAAGGCCGATGGTGGCGAGGCCCACGGTTTCGCCTGCGACGCCCGCAAGGAAGACGACGTGGTCGCACTGGTCGAGCAGATAGAAAGCGAGATCGGCCCTATCGAGGCATTCGTGTTCAACATCGGCGCGAACGTGCCGTGCAGCATTCTCGAAGAAACCGCCCGCAAGTATTTCAAGATCTGGGAAATGGCCTGTTTTTCCGGTTTTCTCAATGCGCGTGAAGTGGCCAAACGCATGGCCAAGCGCCAGCGGGGCACGATCCTGTTCACCGGCGCCACTGCAGGTCTGCGTGGCGCTGCCGGCTTCGCCGCATTTGCCGGTGCCAAGCACGGCATTCGTGCCCTGGCGCAAAGCATGGCCCGAGAGCTCGGCCCCATGAACATTCACGTTGCCCATGTCGTCGTCGACGGCGCCATCGATACCGATTTCATCCGCGACAGCTTCCCCGAGAAATACGCGACCAAGGATCAGGACGGCATCCTTAACCCCGAACACATTGCCGAGAATTACTGGTACCTGCACAGCCAGCCCCGCGACGCCTGGACTTTCGAACTGGACCTGCGCCCCTGGAGCGAACGCTGGTAATTCCCCCCACACACAACAACAAGACGAGCGCCTTGAACATGAGCAAAACCGTGGAGTTCTACTTCGACCTCGGCAGCCCCGCCACCTATCTGGCCTACACCCAGCTACCGAAGATCTGCGCGCAAACCGACACCCGGTTGATCTACATTCCGCTCTTGTTGGGCGGAGTGTTCAAAGCCACCGGTAACGCCTCTCCGGCGACTGTCCCGGCCAAAGGCCGCTACATGTTTGAGGATCTGGACCGCTACGCCAAACGCTATGGCGTGCCTCTGAAATTCAATCCCCACTTCCCGATCAACACCTTGATGCTCATGCGCGCCGTAACAGGCATGCAGTTGCGCCACCCTGAACGCTTTGCAGCTTTCATCGATTGCCTGTTCAAGGCCATATGGGTCGAGGGTCGCAGCCTGGATGAACCGGCAACCGTCGCGGCAGTGCTCAGCGAAAACGCTTTCGATCCGCAAGAGGTGCTGGCCCTGACCGCCGATGAAGAAGTAAAAGCCCTGCTCAAGGACAACACCGAAAAAGCCGTACAGCGAGGCGTATTCGGAGCCCCAAGCATGTTTGTCGACAATCAGCTGTACTTCGGCCAGGATCGACTGGACTTCGTGCTCGAAGCCTTGAGCTGAATCTCGACCACCAACCGCCCCTTTGCCGCTCTATGGCTCAGGCGCTGGATAAAGCGCCTGAGCTGCACATAAACAAATAGCGACGCCGGAACCAATAGCAGCTCCCGATCAGATAGCCGCCGTGCGGGTATTGAGCCACTCCAGCGCGGCACCTTCGACCAACGGACTCAGGCGCTCGCGCACTTCGGCGTGGTAGGCGTTAAACCACTGCTTTTCCTCGTCCGACAGCAGCGAGGTTTCCAGGCAGCGCGTATCGATCGGGCACAGGGTCAGCGTTTCGAACTTGAGGAACTCGCCGAATTCGCTTTTGCCTGCCTCACGGTTCATCGCCAGGTTTTCGATACGCACACCCCAACGACCCGGACGATAGGTGCCCGGTTCAATGGAGGTGATCATGCCGGGTTGCATCGCGGTTTGCGGGGCAGGCGCGGCCTGATAAGCAATGACTTGCGGACCTTCGTGGACGTTCAGGAAGTAACCGACGCCATGACCGGTGCCGTGACCGTAGTCGACACTTTCCGCCCAGATCGGCGCACGGGCGATGGCATCGAGCAGCGGCGACAGAATGCCTTTCGGGAACTGCGCGCGGGACAAGGCAATCACCCCCTTGAGCACGCGGGTGCAATCGCGTTTTTGCTCATCGGTCGGTGTGCCCACAGCTACCATGCGCGTGATGTCGGTGGTGCCGCCCAGATACTGGCCGCCGGAGTCGATCAGCAGCAGGCCGTCCCCTTCGATCACCGCGTGTTCTTCTTCGGTGGCATGGTAGTGCGGCATCGCGCCATTGGCGTTGAACGCGGCAATGGTGTTGAAACTCAGAGACACATAATCCGGACGGCGTTCACGGGCCGCGGTGAGTTTTTCGTCGATGGTCAGTTCGGTGATGCGCTCGCGCCCCAGCGCCGAGTCCAGCCAGGCAAAGAATTCGCACAGTGCTGCGCCGTCCTGTTCCATGGCCTGACGGATGTGTTCGGCATCGGCCAGGCTTTTTTGCGATTTGGCCAGGGTGGTCGGGTTCAGGCCTTCGATCAGTTTCACCCCGCTGTCGAGGTTGTCCAGCAACCCCGCCGTGACCCGCGCCGGATCGACTTGCAGGCTCGCACCGCTCGGTACGGCACGCAGTGCAGTAGCGACTTCACTGTAATCGCGCAAGGTCACCCCGTCCCGTTCGAGGATGGCGCGCAGTTCGGCGCTGACTTTGCTCAAGGCGACAAACAGCGTGGCCTGTTGTTGATTGATCAAGGCGAAAGAAACAAACACCGGGTTGAACGACACGTCGCCGCCACGCAGGTTGAACAGCCAGGCGATATCATCCAGGGTGGCGATGAAATGCCAGTCGGCACCCCGCGCCTGAAGGGTTTCACGTAGTTTGGCAAGTTTTTCGCCACGGCTGACGGTCGCCTGTGGTGGCAAGTGCTGATAGATCGGTTCGTTCGGCAGGCCTGGGCGGTCGCTCCAGACGCCGCTCAGCAGGTCGATGTCGGTGCGCAGGCGAGCGCCACGCTCTTCCAGTTTACCGCCCAGGGTCCGTGCCGAAGCCACGGCCATGACCGCGCCATCGACCGCGACAACGCCACCCTCGGGGGTTTGCTCGGCCAGCCATTCCAGTGGTCCGGGTTGACCCGGTTGCAGCTTGACCAGATCAATGCCGCTGCCGTTGAGTTCCTTGGTCGCCTGCTCCCAATAACGGCTGTCGGCCCAGACGCCGGCAAAATCCGGGGTCACGATCAGGGTGCCGACCGAACCATGGAAACCCGACAACCACTGGCGCCCCTGCCAGTAACCCGGCAGGTATTCGGACAGGTGCGGGTCGGCCGACGGCACCAGCAAGGCGTGAATGCCCTCCCGGCTCATCAGTTCGCGGGTTTGCGCCAGGCGCTGGGGCACCGATCCATTGATCGAAAGCTGCGTATTCATCGTGTCTCCTGCTAACCACTTCATCATTATTGTTGAGTGCCGATCAATGTCGGCGCTTCGTCGCCCTATTGCCAGAATGCCGGAGCACTGGCGCAGGCTGCCTTGATCAGTTGAACCGCCTGGTCGATGTCCTGCTCGGTGGTGAAACGCCCGAGGCTCAAGCGGATGGTGCGACCGGCCGAGCGGGCATCGTGCCCCAGGGCCAGCAGTACATGGGATGGGGTATTGCTCGCGGAATTGCAGGCCGAAGTCGCGGAAAACGCGATCGAGGCCAGCAACGCCGCCGGGTTGAACTCGCCTTCGTCGAAGGTCAGGCTCAGGGTATGGGGAATGCGCCGGGTCGGGCTACCGTTGAGACGCACGCCGGGAACGCTCTGCAATTGCTCGAGCAAACGTTCACGCAAACGCACGATGGTGGCTTTCTCTTCATCGAACGCAGCCGCCGCCAGTGCAAAGGCCGCGCCCATGGCCGCGATCTGATGGGTCGCCAGCGTGCCGGAGCGCAAACCGCCCTCATGCCCGCCGCCATGGATCTGCGCCTGCAAACGCTGTTGTGCACGCGGACCGACGTACAACGCGCCGATGCCCTTGGGGCCGTAGAGCTTGTGCGCGGAAAACGACATCAGGTCCACCGGCCACAGTGCGAGGTCGATCGCCACTTTGCCCGCGCCCTGTGCGGCGTCGACATGGAACAACGCCCCGCGATCACGCACGATCTGACCGATGGCGGGAATGTCGTTGAGGGTGCCCAGTTCGTTGTTGACCAGCATCAGCGACACCAGGAAGGTGTCTTCGCGCATGGCTTCGCTGACTGCTTGCGCCGTGATCAGGCCCTCGGCGTCCGGCACCAGGTAGGTCACCGCGACACCGGCATCCTCCAGTTGCCTGGCGGTATCGAGAATGGCCTTGTGTTCGATCTGGCTGGTGATGATATGGCCCCCGCCAATGCGGCGGGCCTGGGCCACGCCTTTGAGCGCGAGGTTGTTGGATTCGGTGGCGCCTGAGGTCCAGACGATCTGCCCGGGCGTCGCGCCGACCAGCTCGGCGACCTGGCGTCGCGCCTGTTCGACCGATTGCCGGGCCTGCTGGCCGAAAACGTGGGAACTGGAGGCAGGGTTGCCGAAATTGCCGGTAAAGCCCAGGCACTCGACCATCACCTTGATGACCCGCTCATCCACCGGCGTGGTGGCGGCGTAATCGAAATACAACGGACGTTTATTCATAAAAGACTCGCAGAGCGTGTTCCGGGATCAGGAAGCTCGTGACTGCAAACGGCAAAGCGCAGCCTTGTGAGCTGCGCGCGGTTTTCAGAACGTTACCAATACCTGATCGGATGCCGTTAAAGAAGAATTACTTCATTTAAAAGTGCGTAGGAACGCTCCTGAAAAGTCAGCTTAACAGGCATCGGGCAACCGGTTGAAGCAATGCGTCAGCTAAAGCTTTCGAGTATCAGCGGATACAGCGAACCCACAAGCAGCGCGGCCATGCCCCAATTGAACAGGCGCAGCCAGCGGCGATCCTTCAGAACATTGCGCAACAGCGTGCCGCAAGCGGCCCAGACACCCACGCTCGGCAGGTTGATGATCGCAAAGACGGCCGCGATCACGATCACATTCGTGAAGTATCCCTGCATCGGCGTGTAAGTGCTGATAGCGCCAATGGCCATGATCCAGGCCTTGGGATTGACCCACTGGAACGCGGCGGCACCCAGATAGCTGATCGGTTTCGCCTCGCCCTGCTGGCTCTCCGACATTGGCCCGGAATGGGCGATTTTCCACGCCAGATACAGCAAATACGCCGCCCCCACATAACGCAGCACGGTGTAGAGCAAAGGGTAGGTCTGGAACACCGCGCCAAGGCCAAAGCCGACCGCCACCACCAGTATGAAGAAGCCACAAGTGATGCCGAGCATGTGCGGAATCGTGCGGTTGAAGCCGAAGTTCACCCCGGAGGCCAGCAACATGGTGTTGTTCGGGCCGGGCGTGATCGAGGTGACGAGGGCAAACAGGGCGAAGCCCAGCAGCAGGTCGAGTGAGAGCGTCATGGGTGGCAGTCCGTCAGGGTCGGTCAGGTGTTGACCCTATCGCACACCTTCGGCGAAACCCATGGACAGTTACGCGAAACTTGGAGCAGTACAGTTTCGCCTCAGCTCGGACGACCGTGAAGCTGTACAGATCGCCCGACGTTCATTTCACCCTGGTTGTCGAAACCGAACGACTTTTGCGGCTGACCGAGCAGCTCGGCTTTTTTCGCGTGGTACTCGTCGAAGGACAATCCGCGGCGGTTCAGCGCTTCCAGCGCCAGTTCCTTGCTTTCTTCAGCCGTGTAAGGCCGAAGCTCAGGGGAAACATGGCTGGCACATCCGGCGAGTACGGAGACGGCGAGCATCAGCAAAGTGGCGATCATCGGTTTCATTTCTGGCGTCCTGGCGACTGGGTTCGAGGCAATGAACACAGGCTACCCGCGCCTCCCGGGCAGCAGAAATCAACGCTTTCAATAGTGGCTATCAAGAAATGGCGATCATTGCCCTTGTCAGCGCCAGCCCACCAGGCTGCAGTGCAATGCATTGTCGTGGCTGCGCTCCAGGCTGTGCAGGACCTGGAACGAGCCGAAGGTCACGGCCTTCGCCTGATGGGCGCGGATCAACTGCCAGAAATCCTCTTCGCCGTTTTCAAAGGACCGGAACGCAGCCTCCCCGGCTTCGCGGGTTTGCCATTGCAGATAATTGAGTACCCGCCGGCCATCATCGCTGGCCTGGATGCTGGCACTGAGAAAGCCGCGGTGCTGCCGGGCCAGATGTTCGGTCTGTGCCGACAATGCCAATACCAGCGCGGGTAGTTGATGCGGCTCGATCTGGAATTCGATCAGTTGGGTAAAGCTGCGATTCTTCTCTGAGGCTTGCATGAAATGTCCCCCACTCACATGTAAGGCGAATCTTGCGATCCGAAGGTGTGCAGGGTAAAACCTCAAGTTAACTAGAGGTCAAGAGGCAATTTTTAAATGATCACCCCGGAAAACCTGCACAAGGAACTTACCGTCGGCCAAGTCGCGGCGCGCAGCGGTGTGGCGGTCACGGCGCTGCACTTCTATGAGTCCAAGGGGCTGATCAGGAGCAACCGCAATCAAGGCAACCAGCGCCGCTATCCCAGGGAAGTGCTGCGACGGGTGGCCTTGATCAAGGTTGCCCAGCGCCTGGGAATTCCTTTGGCGGAGATCGGCGAAGCCCTCAAGTCGCTGCCCGACAACCGGGCACCGACGGCGGCGGACTGGAAAATGCTGTCGGCGCAATGGAGCCGGGAACTGGATGAACGCATCAACCAACTGACCCTGCTGCGCGATCGCCTCAACGGCTGTATCGGGTGTGGTTGCCTGTCGATGGAGGCTTGTCCATTGCGCAACGCAGGTGATGTGCTGGGAGAGCGCGGTCCGGGAGCGCACTGGTTGGAGCCAACTTGATGGCACTTGAATGGCGCTGCTGCTCGTCGGGCACTCGGTGAGGCGAAAGAGGCTGGCCTATATTTATTCGGTCGTACAACGGCACAGGTACTTTCCATTCACAAAACAACAACAGGGAGTTCCATCATGAGCGTCAAACCCATTCCAGAGGGGTATCACAGCGTCACCCCCTATCTGGGCATCAACAAAGCCGCCGAAGCCATCGCCTTCTACAAAAAAGCCTTCGGCGCCATTGAAATCATGCGACTGGACATGCCCGATGGTGGTGTCGGCCACGCGGAACTGCGTATCGGCGATTGCCCGATCATGCTGGGCACACCATGCGATCAAGGACCGCTGAGCAACCCGGACAATTCGCCGTCCGTGGGTCTGCATTTGTACGTGACGGATGTCGACAAGTCCTACAAACAGGCGATCGATGCCGGCGCAACCGTTGTATCGGAGGTCAAGGATCAGTTTTACGGCGACCGTTCAGGGACCTTGAAAGATCCCTACGGGCACCTGTGGTTCCTGGCCACGCACAAGGAAGACCTGACCCAGGAACAGATCGAACAACGGGCCAAGGAGATGTTTGCCCAGGGTTGAAATCCCTGGTGATGGAGCGGGCCTCTTCGCGAGCAGGCTCGCTCCCACAAGGGTCCCGTCTTCAGCAGCACCGCCGACATGCCAATCACTTGCGCAAGCAAGCCCGCCCGCGACCTGTCGACAATGAGAAACATTTTCTTTCATTTCCCCTTTCGGGATTTCCCCTGCTCATCCGTCCTACTTAGATGCAGTCCTTTCGCGTAGGCAAAAGCCACGACCGGACCTTCTGGGCGCTCATCCCTGCGAAGCCCGCAGCCGAGCTGCCTCTCATCCAGGCAAGACCTCCAACATGTCAAAGAAGTCCCGTTCAAAAATCTGGTTCCTGGTCCATAGCTGGCTGGCATTGCCGATCTGGTTTTTCGTGCTGATCGTCTGTGTAACCGGAACCCTGGCCGTCATCAGTCAGGAGATCGTCTGGCTGGCCAACCCGCCAATGCGCGCCAGTCAGCCCTCGGACGACGCCCCGCTACTCAGTTATCAGCAGGTCATCGAGGCCATCAACAAGGCCGAACCGCAGACCGTGGTGCAGAGCATCAGCCGCCCCGACGAGTCGCATTTCGCCCTGGATGTCGAAGTCAGCTACCCCGACGGGCGCTCGGTGGTGATTTATGTCAATCCGTACAGCGGCGTGATCCAGGGTGTCGCGCCGGAGTTCAACTTCCGCGCCTTCACCCGGGCGCTGCACGGCTGGTGGCTGGTGCCGTTCACCAACGGTTACAGCTGGGGCTGGTACCTGGTGTCGTTTCTCGGCTTGCCGCTACTGGCGTCGCTGGTCACCGGGCTGGTGGTCTACAAACGCTTCTGGAAAGGCTTTTTTCGGCCAACCCTGCGTATTCGCCACGGCGCGCGGATTTTCTGGGGCGACTTTCACCGCTTGAGCGGCATCTGGTCGATCTGGTTCATCGCGGTGATTTCCATCACCGGCACCTGGTTCCTGATCCAGGCATTGCTGTTCGATAACCAGATTTCCATTTCCACGGAAAAGATCATCCCGGCGATGTCCCGCGAATCGGTGCCGCTGTCAGCCGATGGCTCGCCCCCGCCGCGTATCGACCTTGATCGCGCAATTGAAATCGCCACGCAGAAAATCTCCGGGCTGGAGGCCAGCTTTGTCAGCTTGCCGGGCAATGCCTACAGCCACCTGGATGTCGGCGGACGCGGTTGGTATCCGTTGATGTTCCAGACCGCCACGATCAACCCGTACAACGGCGAAATCGCCGCCTCGCGCCTGATCTCGGACCGTTCGACCCTGGAGTTCGTCACCGAATCCATGCGCCCGCTGCACACCGGCGATTTCGGCGGCCTGTGGATCAAGCTGATCTGGGCATTCTTCGGCCTGTTGCTGAGCATGATGGTGCTCAGCGGTCTGCTGATCTGGACCAAACGCACGGCACTGGCCACGGCCAATGCCTTCAAGCGCAGCAACAAAAAACAGCGTGGCACCGCGGCGCAACCGGTCACGAACAACGAACCCTCGGAGGCCCACCTGTGAGCAAAGTCATTGCGGCCTCGCAACCCTCGCGCCTGCACGTGTTCTGGCACAAATGGCGCTTTCATCTGAACGTCCTGTTACTGCTGATTCCCCTGGGTTTCATGCCCAAGTACTTCGCCGACGAGGCATTGATGCGCGGCGACAGTGGCCTTGGCGAACGGGAGGTCGGCGAAGTCCGGGTCGGTCCCTGGAGCCTGCGCCTGGCGGAATTGCGCAACGCCGCGCCCATGCTCGACGGCCCGGCCGGTTACATGAAGGGTTTCAACGCCGCGTTGTGCGAGGCCTGCATCGGCCAGGTCAAGGCCACTTACCTGCGTATCGGCAAGCCCCGCAGCCTGCGCGCCGCCGGGGTGATTTTCTTCGGCACCCCGTACCGCATGGGCGCCTCGCTGCCCGTCCCGGAAAAGACCACGGCCGACGCCGAACTGTGGATCACCATGGAAGGCTGGGACGGCGCCATGCATCAGGCATCCATTCCTTTGAGCCAGGCCTCCCCCGCCACCATCGCCTGGCTGAACAAACAAGGAGGCAAACCATGATCACCCCTCTTCGCCCGCTCAACGCCGTGTTGCTGGTGCTCTGCGCCGGCTTCAGCGCCGCCGCCCTGGCCCACAATCCAATGTGCGAATGCAAGGCCATCGACGCGGAGCAGATCAAGTGCACCGGCGGTTTTTCCGACGGCAGCGGCGCTCCTGGCGTGACCCTCGATGTGATCGGCTACGACGAAACCATCCTGGTGCCGGGCAAGCTCGGGCCTGATTCGACCCTGACCTTCAAGAAGCCCGGCGCCGAGTTCTATGTACTGTTCGATGCCGGCCCCGGTCACGTCGTGGAAATCGACCAAGCGGACATCGAGGCACCATGAGCACTCCAACGACCCAAGTCGTGCGCCCGGCCGGGGCCGGTCACGAAACCCTCTATGTTCTGCTGCTGTGCCTGACGATCCTGGCGGTGGCCGGCTCGGTGGTGCTCTGGCGCGGTGAATCCCATGAGGTGAGCAGCGTCAGCAGCCATCAACTGGATGCGCGCCGTGACCTCAGTGCATCCGAGCAAGGTATCTACGCCGATTTGCGGGTGACGCTGGACGAGATCCATTTGCTGCGCCAGGAACAGCAAGCGCTGCCGACACCCGAGTTGCTGGCCGAGGAAGGGTTTGCCCCGTTTGCCCGGGACGCCAGCTCCGTCAGCCGGGGTGGCCATGCCTGGCAAATGCTCGACGCCAAGGCCTATTTCGGCCAGAGCCAGAAGCCGACGGTCGCCGGTTCGTTTCTGCTGCGCCTGAGCGCAACCGCCGACGCCGCACCGGACATCTGGCTCAACCGCGCCAGCACGCTCACGGCACCGGCCGACCTCAGCGACGTCGCGCTCGAAAGCGCCGGCTGGCAGCAGGTCATCGCGCAATTCGATGCCGGTGTGACCCGCCAGCACCGGCACTGAACCCTCGCCTTTTTCCGAGAGAAGACCGCTTTCCCATGCCCAATTCATCTCAATGTTCTTTTTTGCGCCTGCTGCTGGTCGGCTTGCTCGCCTGCCTGCTGCCATCCCTGGCCAGCGCCGACGAAGCCAAGCGCCTGCGTATCGGCATCACCCTGCATCCCTACTACAGCTACGTGGCGAACATCGTCGGCGACAAGGCCGAGGTGGTGCCGCTGATTCCGGCCGGGTTCAACCCACATGCCTACGAGCCCCGCGCCGAAGACATCAAGCGCATCAGCGGGCTGGACGTGATTGTGCTCAACGGTGTCGGCCATGACGACTTCGCCGACCGCATGATCGCCGCCAGCGAAACCCCGAACGTGCCGGTAATCGAAGCCAACGAGAACGTACCGCTACTGGCCGCCACCGGCGTGGCCGCACGCGGTGCCGGCAAGGTGGTGAACCCGCACACCTTCCTGTCGATCAGCGCCTCGATTGCCCAGGTCAACAACATTGCCCGGGAGCTAGGCAAGTTCGATCCCGCCAATGCCAAAACCTACACCGAGAACGCCCGCGCCTACGGCAAGCGCCTGCGCAAGATGCGCGCCGACGCCCTGGCCAAACTGACCCAGGCACCGAACGCGGAACTGCGGGTGGCCACGGTACACGCGGCCTACGACTATCTGCTGCGCGAATTCGGCCTCGAAGTCACGGCCGTGGTCGAGCCGGCCCACGGTATCGAGCCAAGCCCGAGCCAGCTGAAAAAAACCATCGATCAACTGCGTGAACTGGACGTGAAGGTGATCTTCTCGGAGATGGACTTTCCTTCCACTTACGTCGACACCATCCAGCGCGAATCCGGCGTGAAGCTGTATCCGCTGTCGCATATTTCCTACGGCGAATACACCGCCGACAAGTACGAAAAGGAAATGACCGGCAACCTCGACACTGTGGTGCGGGCGATTCAGGAGTCCGGCCAATGACATCGATAGAAACCATCCTGGCCGATGCAGAATCCCCACAGGTTTTGGGGCCGACGCTGGATTTTGCCGACGTCAGCCTGACCCTCGGGCGCACGACGATCCTCGACAACGTTACCTTTCAGGTCCGCCCCGGCAGTGTGCACGCACTGGTCGGCCCCAATGGCGGCGGCAAGAGTTCGCTGATCAAGACCCTGCTCGGGCAAATGCCTCACCAGGGCCGCTTGAGCCAGCATTGGCCAGCCGAGCCGGGGACCATCGGCTATGTGCCACAGGCACTGGAGTTCGACCGGGGCCTGCCAATGACCGTCGACGATTTCATGGCCGCCATGTGCCAGCGTCGCCCGGCCTTTCTCGGCTTGAGCAAACACTACGCGACGGCGATTGGCGAGGCGCTGGAGCGGGTCGGTATGCAGGACAAACGCAAGCGCCGCATGGGCGCGCTGTCCGGCGGCGAACGGCAACGGGTGTTGCTGGCCCAGGGGCTGATTCCGCCTCCGCAATTGCTGGTGCTCGACGAACCGATGTCGGCCCTCGATGAGGCCGGTATCCGGGTGTTCGAACGCTTGCTCGGCGACTGGCGAGCGGCGGGCATCACTGTACTGTGGATCGAGCACGACCTGGAAGCCGTCGGGCGCCTGGCCGATCACGTCACCGGGCTCAATCGCCGGGTGCTGTTCGACGCCACGCCGCAACAGGCGCTGACACCGGAGCGTCTGTTGAACCTGTTCTCGACCCACCCACGGAGCCTTGCCTGATGAGTTACGAAGCTTTTCGCCTGATGGTCCAGGGCTGGGCGTCGTCGGGTTATCTGCCCGAGGCGCTGGCCTATGGATTCGTGGTCAACGCCCTGCTCGCCGGCCTGTTGATCGGCCCGGTACTGGGAGGCCTGGGCACGTTGGTGGTGGTCAAGCGCTTCGCGTTTTTCTCCGAGGCGGTCGGTCACGCCGCCCTGACCGGCGTGGCCATCGGCATCCTGCTCGGCGAACCCTACACCGGCCCCTACGGCAGCCTGTTCGGCTACTGCCTGCTGTTCGGCATCCTGCTCAATTACCTGCGCAACCGTACCGGTCTGGCGCCAGATACCTTGATCGGCGTGTTTCTCTCGGTGTCGCTCGCCTTGGGCGCGAGCCTGCTGCTGATTCTGGCGGGCAAGATCAACGTACACATTCTGGAAAACGTGCTGTTCGGCTCGGTGCTGACGGTCAATGGCAATGACCTGCTGGTGCTGGCCATCGTCGGTTCGCTGGTCATGGCCCTGGCCTTGCCTTTGTACAACCGCATCATGCTCGCCAGTTTCAACCCGCAGTTGGCGGCGGTGCGCGGGGTGGCGGTGAAAACCCTGGATTATCTGTTCGTGATTCTGGTGACGCTGATCACCGTTGCCGCCGTGAAGGTCATCGGCGCGATTCTGGTGGGCGCCCTGCTGGTGATTCCGGCCGCCGCGGCACGCCTGCTCAGCCAATCGCTGAAGGGCTTTTTCTGGTGTTCGGTGCTGATCGCCACGGTCAGCACACTGTGCGGGATTCTTGCACCGATTGCCTTCGACCTGCCGATCCCGTCCGGCGCCGCGATCATCCTAGTGGCCGGTATCGCCTTCGCCCTGGCCGCCATCGCGCGCGGCGTCGTCCCCAGCCTGAAAGGGAACCTTGGATAAATGATTTTTTCACTGCGCCAACTGACCCTCGCCATCGCCCTGTGCGGGCTGGCGACAACGACCATGGCCGCCGACAACGGCAAACCGCTGCGTGTGCTGGCCTCCTTGCCGATTACCTATGGCCTGGGTGAGGTCTTGCTCAAGGGCACCGATGTCAGCCTCGAACGCGCGACTCCGGCCAACCTGCCCGGCAGCCGCCAGACCGCCTACTTCACCGGCCGTGGCGCCCCGGCGCTGGCCAAACTGGCAAGCGACGCCGATGCGGTGATCGGCCTGCGCTCACTGTGGCCGGATGACCCGCTGTACCCGATCGCCCGGCGCAGCAATATCCGCATCGTCGAAGTGGACGCCGCTCGCCCCGTGGACGGCGCCCTGCCCGGCATAGCCGTACAGCCCGACAACAAGGTTGACGGGCTGAACAGTCAGCCGTGGTTCTCCAGCAATAACATGGGACGCATGGCCGATGTGATGGCGGCGGACCTGGTGCGCCTGGCCCCCAATGCCAAGCCGAAGATCGACGCCAACCTGGCATCGCTCAAGCAGCGTTTGCTCAAGCTCAGTGCCGACAGCGAAGCGCGGTTGGCCAATGTGGACAACCTCAGTGTGATGAGTCTCAGCGATCACTTCGGCTACCTGATCGGCGGTCTCAATCTGGAGTTGATCGGCCAGGATGCACGCGCCGATGCCGAGTGGACACCGGAGGCGCTGAAGCAATTGGGCGCAACGCTCAAGGACAATGACGTGACGGTGGTGCTGCATCACCGGCAGCCGTCGGATGCGCTGAAAGCGGTGATTGCCGGGTCGGGGAGCCGGTTACTGGTGCTGAGTACCGATGCCGAAGATCCGGTCGCGGAACTGGAGGGGAATGTGGATTTGCTGATCAAGGGGTTGAGCGGCGCGTAATCCTGTAGGAGCTGGCTTGCCAGCGATGGACGTTAACGATGACGAGTACTTAATGGATGAACGCGGTGCCTATGAGTCCATCGCTGGCAAGCCAGCTCCTACAGGTTCTGCGTTACATACACATTTCCTGTGCACAAACTCCAGACCTGAAAAAAGCCCGCTGACTGTCACCAGTCCAGCGGGCTTCTTTTTGCATGACGGATCAGTGCGCCACAACCGCCTGCTCGTCCATTTTCTGCCGCAGGCTCAATGGACGCATGTCGGTCCAGGTTTCTTCGATGTAGGCCAGGCATTCCTTTTTCAGCCCGCTTTTACCCACGGTGCGCCAGCCTTGTGGCACGGCTTTGTAGTCGGGCCAGATCGAGTATTGCTCTTCGTGGTTGACCACGACCTGAAAGAGGATGTCCTCGCGGTCGAATACTGACGTCATGCTGTCTCTCCATCGTTTTCGGGCGGGTTGCGTTGTGCACGCAACCGTTATGTAGAAGGAACGATCCGCAGGGCGGAAAATTTAAGGATTGGCCGTGGCGGCGGCCAGGGCTCGCCCGAAAATCTCGGCCACGCGATCGATTTGCGCAGCGGTAATCACCAGTGGTGGCAGGAAGCGCACCACCGCGCCGTGACGGCCACCGAGTTCCAGGATCAAGCCACGCTTGAGGCATTCGCGCTGCACCAGTGGTGCCAGACGGGCGAACGCCGGTGGATGGCCTTGGGCATCCACCGCGCCCGTCGGGTCCACCAGTTCGACGCCGAGCATCAAGCCACGACCGCGAATGTCCCCCAGTTGCGGGAAGTCCCGCTGCAGGATGCGCAGGTGCTCGGCCAGACGCTCGCCCATCGCGGTGGCATGCTCGCAGACCTTGTGTTCGACCAGATAACGCATCACCGCGCAACCGGCGGCCATGGCCATCTGGTTGCCACGGAACGTCCCGGCATGGGCGCCCGGCAGCCAGGTGTCGAGCCAGTCGCGATAGACCACCACCGCCAGCGGCAGGCTGCCACCGATGGCCTTGGACATCACCACGACATCGGGAATGATCCCGGCATGCTCGAAGGCGAACATCTTGCCGGTGCGGGCGAAGCCACTCTGGATTTCGTCGACGATCAGCGCGACACCCGCCTGTTCAGTGATCCGCCGCACACCGCGCAACCAGTCCAGATCCGCCGGAATCACCCCGCCCTCGCCCTGCACCACTTCCACGATCACCGCCGCCGGCAATTGCACACCAGCCTCGGGATCATTGAGCAGGTTTTCCAGGTAACTCAGGTTGGCTTTGACCCCTTGCGGGCCGCCGAGCCCGAACGGGCAGCGGTAATCGTAGGGGTACGGCATGAACTGCACGCCGCTGCCAAGCAAGGCGCCCAAGGGCTTTTTCGGCCCCAGACTGCCCATCAGGCTCAACGCGCCCTGACTCATGCCGTGATAGCCACCCTGGAACGAGATCACGGTGCTGCGACCAGTGGCGGTACGCACCAGTTTCAGTGCCGCCTCCACGGCGTCGGTGCCGGTCGGGCCGCAAAACTGGATCTTCGCTTCAGCGGCCAGGGCAGGCGGCAGCAGCCCGAACAGATCCTGGACGAACCGGTCCTTGACCGGCGTGGTCAGGTCCAGGGTGTGCAGCGGCAGCTCATCGGCCAGCACTTGCTGGATGGCTTCGATCACCACCGGGTGGTTGTGCCCCAGGGCCAGGGTTCCGGCTCCGGCCAGGCAATCGATGAAGGTGCGGCCTTCGACATCTTCGACGTAGATGCCCTTGGCGCGCTTGAGTGCCAGGGGAATGCGTCGCGGATAGCTGCGGGCGTTGGATTCCTGCTGGCTCTGACGGGCGAGCAATGGCGATTCGTTGAATTGATAAAGCGTCTCGGCGGACGTCGCCGGCTGCTCTTCGATAAGGTTGGTAGCGACTGACATCTCTCGACCCCTCAATAAGGTTTTCCTGTTCTGGAAACGCATCAGCGCTTGAGGGATTTAGGCGGTAACACGGAAACCTTTGCAGGAGCGAGCTCTGCTCGCGATGGACTCAAGAACACCGCGTGCATTCACAAAGCACACGTTATCGTTATCGACCATCGCGAGCAGAGCTCGCTCCTACAGGGGGGTCAGACCGGTTGCAGCGGCATTGTCAGCTCAACCCGCAAGCCGTCCGGTCGGCTATCGAAATGCAGCGTGCAACCGCAACGCTGAACGATGGCCTGCACAATCGCCAGCCCCAGACCACAACCGGTGCTCTGACCGTTGCGCCAGAAGCGCTGGGTCAGGTGTTGCAGATCTTCTTCGGCAATCCCCGGTCCATGGTCGCGCACCACAAACTGCACACGATTGCCGGTGGTTTCCAGGCTCAACTCCACTGCTTTGTCGGCGGGGGTATGGCGCAGTGCGTTGTCGAGCAAGTTGCGCAGCGCGGCAATCGACAGCACGGCGGGCATTTGTACCGGCGCGGCGGAAACCTTGCCCGGCGCCAGAAACCTGATGCGCTGGCGATCGCCGCTTGCCGCGTCCTGAATCGCCAGTTTCGCCACTTGTTCGGCATTGCATTGCACACCGTCGTCGAATGACAGACTGCCCTCGACGCGCGCCAGCAACAGTAATTGTTCGAGGGTCCGGTGCATGCGGTCGGCGCCCTCTTCGGCCCGGGCCAGGGACTGGTCCCGGGCGCTGCCTTGCGTCATCCGCGCCACTTGCAGGTGGGTCTTGATCGCGGTCAGCGGGCTGCGCAGTTCGTGGGCCGCGTCTCCGGTCAGGCGACGTTCGCGCTCGATGGTCTTACCGATGCGCTGGAGCAACTGGTTCTGGGTTTCCAGCAAGGGTTGCAGCTCGCTGGGCAGTGGCTGGATCTGCAAGGGTTCAAGGGAGTCGGCGCTGCGGCGCATCAAGGCATCGCGCATGCGGTTGAGCGGCGCCAGCCCCTGGCCGATGCCCAGCCAGAGTAAACACAGGCAACCGAGCAGCGCCACGCCCACCGGCACCGAAGCGGCCAGCAGGATCGACATGTTCAACGCCTCACGCTCGATCTGCCGGTCAGCGGTGGTGATGCGCAGATCGCCCCGGGCCAACGTGAAACTGCGCCACGGCGCGCCGTCGATCATCTGATCGTGAAACCCGAGTTTCTCGGCCTCCAGGGTCTGCTGCGGATCGGAGTGACTGCGGGCAAGGATTTCACCGCGCAACGAGCTGACCTGGCACGCCATGCCACCCGGAATGTTCAGCTGTTCGGCACTGAAGTGGGTGCCCTCGCCCTTGCTCGGCACGGGCGGCAGTTGCTCCATCAGGCCGGCGACCATGCGTGCCGAGGCCACCAGGCGCTGGTCGAGGGAAAACATCATTTGATTGCGCAGATCGCTGAGCATCCAGGCCGCGGCCAGGGCCCAGATCAAGGCAAATGCGGCGCCGAGCGTCAGACTCAGGCGCAAACGCAGACTCATCACTTCGATTTTTCTCCGCCATCAGCCGGCCCCAGGCGATAGCCCAGGCCGCGCACGGTCTCGACAATGCCGTTGCCGAGCTTGCGCCGCAGGTGATGGATATGGACGTTAAGGGCGTTGCTTTCCAGTTCGTCGTTGAAACCGTAGACGCTGTCCTTGAGTTGCTCGGTGGACAACACACGGCCACGGTTATGCAGCAAGGCTTGCAGCAATGACTGTTCACGGCGCGACAGGTCCACCGGTTGCCCCGCGAGCGTGGTTTCGCGGCTGCTCGGGTCGTAGGTCAGGGCACCATGCTCGATCAGGTTGACGCTGCGCCCCGCCACTCGCCGCAACAGCGTGTGCAAGCGTGCAGCGAGTTCGCGCAAGTCGAACGGTTTGAGCAGATAGTCGTCGGCTCCGGCTTGCAGGCCATCGACGCGATCAGTGACCGAGTCCCGGGCGGTGAGGATCAAAACCGGCAACTCCAGCCCTTGATGGCGCAACTGCTGCAGCAGCTTGAGGCCATCCTCGTCCGGCAACCCAAGGTCGAGCACCATCACGTCGAACTCCGCCACCTTGAGCATCGCCCGGGCGGCGGACGCCGTGGCGACGTGTTCCACGGTCAGGCCCTGGGCGGTCAGGCCGGCGACGATACCGCTGGCGATCAATTCATCGTCTTCGCAAACCAGTACGTGCATGGGAAGCCTCGTAGAAATAAAGCCTATTAAGCCGTTGACCGATTAAGTCGACATTATGCCGCAAGCGCCACCGCCACAAGGCCGGGGCGGTTAATCATCGGTTAATCGCCACCCGCCACTGTGCACCTCATTAGCACAGGACAAAGGCTTATCCATGCGTCGTCTGTTTTTACTTTTTACTCTCTTGATCGTGGGCCTGGCCCAGGCGGGAACCAATCCGTTCGACACCAAACCTGAATTCCTCCCGGTTGATAAAGCCTTCGCGTTTACCTCTGAACGCCTGGAATCCGGTGAAACCCAGCTCTATTGGCAGATCACCGACGGCTATTACCTGTATCAGAAACGCTTGAAGTTCGATGGCTTGCCTGCCGACCAGCATCCTGTGCTACCGGAAGGTGAAGCCCACAGCGACGAGTTTTTCGGTGAACAGCAAGTCTACCGTCAGGGCCTGGAACTGAAAATTCCGGCGGGTGCCAGCGGTCAGGTCAAGGTCAGTTACCAGGGCTGCGCCGATGCCGGTTTGTGTTATCCGCCACAAACCAGAGTCGTGGACCTGGGCAATACCAATGCATTGAATGCGGCCACTGAAGCGCCGGACCAGGCGCTGGCCAGCAGCCTGCAGCAACGGGCGCTGGGCTGGAGCCTTCTGGTGTTCTTCGGCCTGGGCCTGTTGCTGGCCTTCGCGCCATGTTCATTACCGATGCTGCCGATTCTGGCCGGGTTGATCGTCGGCAGTGGCGCCACGCCCAGACGCGGATTCGCCCTGGCCAGCAGTTATGTAGTCAGCATGGCGCTGGTGTATGCGGCGATGGGTGTCCTGGCCGCCTCCCTCGGGGCGAACCTGCAAGCCTGGTTGCAGAACCCTTGGCTGCTGGGCAGTTTCGCGGCGATTTTCGTGCTGCTGGCGCTGCCGATGTTCGGTTTCTTCGAACTGCAACTGCCGGTGGCCGTGCGTGATCGCCTGGAAAACGTCTCGCGCAATCAACGCGGCGGCAGTCTGATCGGCGCCGGGGTGCTGGGGGCGCTGTCCGGTCTGCTGGTTGGTCCCTGCATGACCGCGCCACTGGCCGGCGCCCTGCTCTACATCGCGCAAAGCGGTAACGCGCTGCATGGCGGATTGATTCTGTTTGCCATGGGCATCGGCATCGGTGTGCCTCTGCTGGTGTTGGTGACTGTCGGCAATCGCTTCATGCCCAAGCCTGGCGCCTGGATGAATCTGGTCAAAGGCATTTTCGGCTTCCTGTTCCTCGCCACCGCATTGTTGATGCTGCGTCCGGTGCTCGACGAATCCCTGTGGGTCGGCTTGTGCGGTGCGCTGCTGTTGATCGCGGCCTACAGCGCCTGGAAACAGTCGGAAGGTTTTGGCCGTATCGCGCACCTGTTTGGCGCCAGTTCGTTACTGCTCGGTTTATGGGGTGGCCTGTTGGTGATCGGTGCAGCCGGTGGCGGCGATGATCCGTTCAAGCCATTGCAGGTCTACCGCGCCTCGAACCAGGCTGTGGCCGCCGCGCCGGTTGGCCACGATGCCTTCATCACCATCAAGGATCCGCAGGCACTGCAACGGGAACTCGACGCCGCACAGGCTCAGGGCCAGTGGGTGCTGCTGGACTACTACGCCGACTGGTGCGTGTCGTGCAAGGTCATGGAAAAACAGGTCTTCGGCAAAACCCGTGTCCTCGAAGCCTTGAGCGATGTGCGCTTGCTGCGACTGGACGTCACCGCCGACAATGCCGCCAGCCGTGAACTGCTCGGCCGTTACCAAGTGCCAGGGCCACCGAGCCTGCTGTGGATTGGCGTGGACGGTGAAGAGCGGCGCAGCCAGCGCATCACCGGCGAGGTCGATGCCGATACATTCCTGCAACGCTGGACCACCACCCGAGACGCCCGTTAATGCTGACTTTCACCCTCGGCACCTTTGCCATCGCGCTCAATCACCTGCTGTTGATCAGTGCGCTGGCGCTGGCCACTTTTGTCGGCTGGCGGGTCGCCAAGCGTGGTGGTGAAAACCCTGAGTCGGTGCTGTTCAGCCTGTTTCTGATGGGCATGCTGGCAGCCAGAATCAGTTTCGTGGCGGCCTATTGGGTGCACTATCGCAACGATCCGTGGCAGGTCATCGACCTGCGCGATGGCGGTTTCCTCGCCTGGCCGGGGGTCGTGGTCGTTTTGCTCGCCACGCTGTATCGCGGCTGGCGTCGCCCGGGTCTGCGCCGTCCATTGGGCTTTGGCGTGGCCAGTGGCCTGGCGTTCTGGCTGTTGGCGACGTTCTCCCTGTCGATTTATGAACAAGGCACACGCCTGCCGGAAATCACCCTGCGCAACGCCGCCGGCGAAACCGTGCAACTGGCCGACTACAAGGGAGGCCCGTTGGTGATCAATCTCTGGGCCACCTGGTGCCCGCCGTGCCGCCGGGAAATGCCGGTGCTGGAAAACGCCCAGCAACAACGGCCGGACCTGACGTTCCTGTTCGTCAATCAGTCAGAAAGCATGCAAAGCGTCGCGATCTTTCTGGAAACCCAGGGCCTGAGCCTGTCCAACGTGCTGTTCGACGGCAGTGGGCGTCTGAGCCAGGCCGTCGGTTCCATGGCATTGCCGACTACGCTGTTCTACAACCCCGAGGGTCGCCTGCTGGGCAGCCATCTGGGCGAGTTGTCGGAAGCCAGCCTGGCCCGCGCGCTGGAAAACTTCGACACCGTACCCGCCACCTCTTCAAGGAAACTGCCATGCCCCGCCTCCGCCACCTGCTGACCCTGAGCCTTGGTGCTGCCCTGTTGCACCTGCCATCGGTGCAGGCCGAAGAGTTGCCCGATGCCATCAAGAAAATCGAGGCCAAAGGCGCGAAAATCGTCGGCCAGTTCGACGCCCCCGACGGCTTGCGTGGTTATGCCGCGCAATACCAGAACCGCGGCATGGCGCTGTACCTGACCCCGGATGGCAAACACGTGTTGCTGGGCAACCTGTATGACGCCGAGGGCAATGACCTGAGCAGCGCACCTTTGCAGAAACTGGTGTATGCGCCGATGGCCAAGGAAGTCTGGGCCAAGTTCGAAACCAGCAACTGGATCGGCGACGGCAAGAAGGATGCGCCGCGCGTGGTGTACCTGTTCAGTGACCCGAACTGCCCGTACTGCAACATGTTCTGGGAACAGGCCCGACCGTGGGTCAAGGCCGGCAAAGTGCAGTTGCGCCACATCATGGTGGGCATCATCCGCGAAGACAGCCCCGGAAAATCCGCCGCGCTGCTCGCCGCCAAAGACCCGGAAAAAGCTCTGCAGGATCACGAAGCCGCTGGCAAGGAGAGTTCGCTCAAGGCCTTGAAGGAAGTGCCGCCGGCGATTCAGGCAAAGTTCGCGGCCAACATGCAATTGATGGAAGAGCTGGAGTTGCAGGCGACGCCGGCGATTTTCTACATGGATGACAAGGGCAATCTGCAACAGCAGCAAGGCGCGCCGTCGCCGGACAAACTGGCGAAGATTCTCGGGCCGAAGTGAGTTCAGCGCCCCCATCGCGAGCAAGCTCGCTCCTACAGGGGAAGGTGATCACCTGTGGGAGCGAGCTTGCTCGCGATGGCGTCGGTAGATTCGACTAATTTCTGTCGGCCAAAAATGCCAACAAGGTTTCAGTCACAAACCCTGGGTTCTCCAGATTGGAAATATGCCCCGCCTCCGGCACCAGCACCCACGGGCAGCCAATCAGCTCAGCCATTTCACGGGCTTCACCCGGTGGCCGAGGCTTGTCCTGATCGCCGCACATCACCAGCGTGGTCGCTGCGTCCAGTTCGCCCAGACGCGATAACTGGTCATCGCGCCCAAATGTAATCCGCCCCATCGGCGCGATGCTTTCACGCAGGCGATCCGCGGGTAGAGCCGCGAGGGAAGCACGAAAATTCCGGTAGAGCGCCGACTGCGGATCAATGCCCGGCCGGAAGAAAATCGGCACCACGATATCCAGCAGCGCTGGCGTGATGACACCCGCCTCTTCGATCTGCTTCAACAGTGAAAAGTAGTACTGGCGAGTCGGCTCCGGTTCGGCGCCGGCGTAGGTGTCCATCAGCACCAGTCCGTTGATCCGCTGCGCTGCCGATAAGGCCAGGCGCGCGCCCCACATGCCGCCGACCGACAGGCCGACCAGCGTGACCCGCTCGATGTCCAGATGATCGAGCAGGACCAGGGCCTGACGCGCCAGGTCATCCAGCGACGTCGTACCGACAGGCAACGGCCCGGATTGGCCGTGTCCCCACAGGTCCAGGGCTATCACACGATACTGTTGCGACAGCGCGGCAATCTGCGGCGCCCACATGGCCTGGTCCCACAGGTAACTACCGGCCAGCAGTACCGCCGGGCCGGTACCTTGATCGATGTAGTGGAGGGCTTGTCCGTCTATCGTTACGAAGGGCATCGACTGTCTCCGCGAGCACAAAGGGAGCCCGAAGACTGAGCGGCTGACGGATCGCAGTCAATCGCGAGAATGTATGCGTTTGTACAACCGCCTACGCGGGCAAACCCGCTCCCACAGGGATTTATGCTGATCACAAATGATGTGTTCACCACCACCCACTGTGGGAGCGAGCTTGCTCGCGATGGGGTCAGTACTGACGCCAGGGAATCAAAGCCCCTCCAGCTCCGCCATCAGGTCATTCAAGCGATCCACTTTCTCCTCGGTGAGCTCGCTGGCCGTCAACCCGTCGATGTACCGGGCCAGTTCTTCCACCGTGCTGCATTCGAACATCGCCCGCAGCGGCACATCCCGTTGCAGGGTTTTCTGCACCCGTGACGCGATTTGCGTGGCCAGCAGCGAATGCCCGCCCAACTCGAAGAAGTTGTCGCGAACGCCCACCTTCTCGACCTTCAATACCTCGGCCCAAATGTCTGCCAGGGTCTGCTCCAGCTCATTGCGCGGCGCCTGGTAATCCTGGCTTTGCAATTGACCGATCTCCAGCGTCGGCAGGGCCTTGCGGTCCAGTTTACCGTTGGCGTTGAGCGGCAGCTTGTCCAGCCATAACCAGTGCAGCGGCACCATGTATTCCGGCAACTCGACACGCAGGCGTTGCTTGATGCACTCCAGGCGTTCAGCCGGATCGAGCGCAACATCCGCCGCGACCAGATAGCCCACCAGGTGCTTGCCGTTCGCCCCTTCCTGCACACCCACCGCCGCATCGCGGACTTGCGGTTGTTCGTGCAGGCGAGCTTCGATTTCACCGAGCTCGATGCGGTAACCGCGGATCTTCACCTGATGGTCGACCCGGCCGACATATTCCAGAACGCCGTCACTGCGACGGCGGGCCAGGTCGCCGGTGCGATACAGGCGCTCACCCGGTGCGCCGAACGGGTTCGGCACAAACACCGGTGCCGTGCGCAGCGGATCGCTGACATAGCCGCGACCGACCCCGGTCCCCGCCACGCACAGTTCACCCACCGCACCCAGCGGCACCAGTTCCAGCGCTCCGTCGAGCAGGTACAATTTGTTGTTGTCAGTCGGCGTACCAATCGGCAGGTAACTGCCGCGAGTCGACGCCATATCGACGCGGAAGAACGCCACGTCATCCGAGCACTCCGCCGGGCCATAGGCGTTGACCAGACCGATCTGCGGATAGCGCAGCAACCATTGATGCGCCAGTTCCGGCGGCATCGCCTCCCCCGTCGGCAACATCCAGCGCAAGCCGTCGAGGCTCATGCGTTCCTGGGCGAGCATGCCCTGGATCAGCGAAGGCACGCTTTCCAGCACGGTGATGCCCTGGCTTTGCACATGGGCCAGCAAACCCTGGGGATCGTGGGCAATGGTGTTCGGCACGATGTCCACCCGTGCGCCGAATAACGGCGCGGCGAGGAACTGCCAGACTGAAATATCGAAGCTTTGCGAAGCGGTTTGCGCGATCACGTCGGCGTCGCTCAGGTTCAGGTACGGCACCTTGCTCAATTGGTTGTTGAGCATGCCGCGCTGTTCGACCATCACACCTTTTGGCAAACCGGTGGAGCCAGAGGTGTAGATCACATAGGCGAGGTTGTCCGGACCACTGTAGACACCAGGATTGTCCGCCGACAGCGCAAGGGCCTGGACTTCCTCCCAGACCAGCAGCCGTGGCCGGCTGGAGCAGCCGAACTCCTCGAGCAAGGCTTGCGCCTGCTCACGACAGGCTTGCGTGCACACCAGCAATGGCGTGCGGCTCAGATCGATGATCCGGCTCAGACGCTGACTCGGCAAACCCGGATCCAGCGGCAGGTAGCCCGCCCCTGCCTTGAAGCTGCCGATGATCATGCCCAGCAAGTCGAGGCTGCGTTCGGCCAGCAAGGCCACCGGTTGATCGCGCCCGACACCGGCGGCGATCAATGCATGAGCGAGGCGGTTGCTGCGCTGGTTCAGCTCCAGATAACTGTATTGCCGGTCCAGACAACTGGCGGCAATTCGCAGTGGGTGCCGGGCGACCTGCGTTTCGAACAATGAAACGTAGCTCTGCTCCAGCGGGTAATCGTGTTCGCTCTGGTTGCAGCCATGGATGAGGAAGTCCTGCTCCTCAGTCCCCAGCAACGGCAGGTCGGCCATGTCGCCATGGAAACCTTCCACCAATGCCAGCAGCAGACGCTTGAACTCAGCGAGCATGCGCTCGACCGTGGCCTCATCGAAGTAGCGTTGGTCGTAGGACAGGTGCAAGCCCAGGTCATCGCCCGGATAGCACACGGCCGTGAGCGGGAAGTTGGTATGGGTTCGGCCCGAGTCCGAGGTCGCGTTGAGGCTCTGCGCACGGTCGAGCACCGAGACTTCCACCGGGGCGTTTTCGAACACGAACAGGCTGTCGAACAGCGGCTGGCCTTTGGGCAGTTCGCTTTGCTCCTGGATGTTCACCAGTGGCAGGTATTCGTATTCACGCAGTTGCATATTGTTGTCGAGCAGACCGGTGAGCCACTGGCGCACGCTGCATCGCTGGCCGTCCTCAGGCATTTTCACCCGCAGCGCGATGCTGTTGATGAACAGGCCAACGGTGCGCTGCATCTGCGGCATGTCCACCGGACGCCCGGCCACGGTGACGCCGAACAGCACGTCGCGATCACCGCTCAAGCGCCGCAGCACCAGCGCCCACGCCGCCTGGGCAAAGGTGTTGATGGTCAACTGATGGGCCTGGGCCAGTTCGCGCAATTGCGCACCGTCACGGGCATCGAGCCTTGCATAGCGGTCGCCGACGATCATGCCGCCGCTGTCGCCGGCATGTTCACGCAGCAATGGCCGGTCGCTCGGGATCGGCGTGGTCCGTTCGAAACCCTGCAGGTTGGTTTTCCACCACTGCCGTGCTTCGGCCAGGCTCTGATGCTGCAGCCAACCGATGTAGTCGCGATAACGTGGTGGCACCTCCAGCTGCGCTTCCCGGCCTTCGCCGAGGGCGCTGTAGATCTCGAAGAAATCATTCATCAGCAGCGAACGGCACCAGGCATCGATGAGGATGTGGTGGTTGCTCATCATGAACCAGTAGCGCGCCGCGCCCACACGGATCAATCGCAAGTGGAACGGCGCCTGGTTGAGCAGATCGAACCCGGCCTCGCGTTCGGTCTTGAGCAGGGTTTGCAGCTTCGGCTCTTGCTCGACTTCGGCGAGATTGCTCCAGTCGAGGTATTCGATCGGCGTGCTGCCCGGTTTGTGGATCACTTGCAGCATGTCTTCGCCGACGTTCCAGCAGAACGACGCGCGCAATGCTTCGTGGCGGGCGATCACTGCTTGCCAGGCCTGGGCGAAACGCTGCGGGTCCAGTTCGCTGTTGATGCGGTAGCGGTCCTGCATGTAGTACAGGCCGGTGCCCGGCTCCAGCAAGGTGTGCAACAGCATGCCTTCCTGCATCGGGGTCAGCGGGTAGACGTCTTCGATGACGGCGGCCGGGACCGGCAGCGCATCCAGTTGAGTCTGGCTGAGATTCGCCAGCGGGAAGTCCGACGGCGTCAGGCCACCCGCGTCGTCGCGCAGGCAATGCTCGATCAGGCTGTTCAACTCACCGAGGTAGGCATCGGCCAACTCGTCGATGGTTTGCCCATCGAAGCGTTCGGCGCTGAAAGTCCAGCGCAGTACCAGTTCACCGCCATACACCTGACCGTCGACGCTCAGCTCGTTGGGCAACGGGGCATTGGCATCGTGGGCCGCGCCAATGGCTTCATCCAGTGGATGGAACAGCGCGTCTGCCCCGAAGCTCTGGTCGAACTGGCCGAGGTAGTTGAAGGTGATCGGCGCCACCGGCAACTGCGCCATGCTGTGACGGCTCAGGTCATCGGCCAGGTAACGCAGCACGCCATAGCCCAGGCCTTTGTGCGGCACGGCACGCAATTGCTCCTTGATCGCCTTGATCGACACGTCCTGCCCGGCGGCTTCTTCGATGTTCAGCGGCGTCAGGCGCAGTGGGTAGGCGCTGGTGAACCAGCCGACGGTGCGGGTCAGGTCGATCTCGTCGAACAGCGCTTCGCGGCCGTGGCCTTCCAGCTGAATCAGCGCCGATGGCTGACCGCTCCAGCGGCACAGCACGCGGGCCAATGCGGTCAGCAGCAAGTCGTTGACCTGGGTGCGATAGGCACTCGGTGCCTGTTGCAGCAACTGCCGGGTACGCTCGCTGTCGAGGCGCACGCTGACGGTTTGCGCATGACGATTCTGCCGCCCGCCAGCGGGGTGATCACAGGGCAAATCGGCAGTGGGCCCGGCCAGGTGCGCCTGCCACCAGCCCAGTTCTTCGCGCAGGGACTCACTGCCGGCGTAGGCTTGCAGCCGTGCGGCCCAGTCCTTGAAGGCGCTGGTTTTCGCCGGCAGTTTCACCGACTGCTGCGCGTCCAGTTGGCGGTACACGGTTTGCAGGTCGTCCAGCAATACGCGCCATGAAACACCGTCGACGACCAAGTGGTGAATCGCGATGAACAGCCGTTGCTGGCCCTCGGGACCATCGACCAGCAACACGCGTATTAGCGGTCCCTCTTCGAGGTCGAGGCTGCGCTGGGCATCGGCGAACAAGGCCGCGCATTTGTCCATCGACGAAACGCGTACCTGCCACAGCACCGGCGCCTCGGAAATCGGCTGATGCTGTGCTTGCCACTGACCGGCGACCTTGCTGAAGCGCAGACGCAAGGCGTCGTGCTGTTCGATTACCGCCAGCAGCGCTTGCTCCAGTCGATGGGGCTCCAGAGGTGCGGTCGGTTGCAGCAACAACGCCTGGTTCCAGTGCTGGCGCTGTGGGATATCGGTGTCGAAGAACCAGTGCTGGATCGGCGTCAGACGCGACTCACCCATGATCAAGCCCTGCTCGGCGCTGACCTGCTCGCTGCGGCTGGCCACGGCGGCGAGGGTCTGCACGGTCTGGTGCTGGAACAGGTCGCGAGGGCTGAAGTGAATGCCCTGCTGCCGTGCCCGGCTGACCACCTGGATCGACAGGATCGAGTCACCGCCCAACTCGAAGAAGTTGTCGTTGAGGCCGACCTGTCCGATGTTCAGCACTTCGCACCAGATCTGCGCGAGGCTGACTTCAAGCTCGTTGCTCGGCGCTACGTAGTGATGGCGATTCAGCTCCGGGTCCGGCGCAGGGAGAGCGCGGCGGTCGAGTTTGCCATTGGCGGTCAGCGGCATGCTGCCCAGCAGGATCAGGTGCGTGGGCACCATGTAGTCTGGCAGTTGCGATTTCAGATGCGCCTTGAGGGCCTCGCGCAAGACCGATTGCTGTGCTTCGTTCTGTTCGGCGACGTCAGTCACCAGATAGCCGACCAGTTGCTTGCCACTCGGTGCATCGAGCGCCAGCACAACGGCTTCACGAATCGATTCGTGCTCCAGCAGACGGGTTTCGATCTCGCCCAGTTCGATGCGGAAACCACGAATCTTCACTTGATGGTCGATGCGTCCGAGGTATTCCACCAGGCCGTCGGCGCGCTGGCGCACCAGGTCGCCGGTGCGGTAGATACGTCCGCCGTTGGCGGCAAACGGATCGGCCACAAAGCGCTCCGCGGTCATGCCCGGACGCTGGTGATAACCCTGGGCCAGACCCGCGCCACCGACGTACAACTCGCCCGTCGCGCCTTGCGGCACCAACGCCAGGTCGGCGTCGAGAATGTAGGCCACGCGGTCGCCGATGATGCTGCCGATCGGCACACTGCCGGCGCCCTCTTCCAGCACTTCGGGGGCGAGACTGGCCAGCGGCATGACCACGGTTTCGGTCGGGCCGTAGGCGTTGAAGAACAGGCTCGGCTTGAAGGCTGCGCGAATGCGCGCCAGGTGTTCACCGGTCAGTGCTTCGCCGCCGGTAATGATCATGCGCACCGCCAGGGTTTCATTTTGCGTTGCCAGCCATTGCGCCAACTGGCTGCCATAGCTCGGCGTGAATCCGAGGACGTTGATCTGATGACGACGGATCAGGTCACAGATTTCTTCCGCGTCCCACTGCCCTTGAGCCCGCAGCACCACTTGCGCACCGCTGAGCAGCGGCACCAGCAAACGCTCGGTGGCGGCGTCGAAGTTGATCGAATAGAAGTGCAGTTCGCAATCGTCAGGGCGCATGGTGAAACGCTCGATCACCGCGCGGCAGTGCATGGCGATTTCGCCGTGGGATACCACCACGCCTTTCGGTTTGCCGGTCGAGCCCGAGGTGTAAATCAGGTAGGCCTGATGCTGCGGCAGGCTGATCAACGGCAATTCGGTGGCCGGGTAATTGGCCAGTGCAGCGGCGTCTTCTTCAAGACACCAGCGGCCGACGGTCGCCGGCAACTCGCCCAGGGCCTTGAACATCGCTGCATCGCTGAGCAGCAAACCGATGCCGCTGTCTTTAATCATGTAATGCAAGCGGTCCAGCGGGTATTCCGGATCCAGCGGCACATAGGCGCCGCCAGCCTTGAGGATCGCCAGCAGGCCGACGACCATCTCCAGCGAGCGCTCCAGTGCCAGCCCCACACGAACCTGCGGTCCGACGCCACGCTCGCGCAGCATCCAGGCCAGGCGATTGGCCCGGCCGTCGAGTTCGGCATAGCTCAGGGTTTGCCCGGCGAAGGTCAGGGCCGGAGCGTCCTGGCGCATCAAGGCTTGCTCGGCGAACAGGTGATGGATGCACTGGTCCATCCGATGCTCGCCCGGCTCGACGCCGAGGCTGTCGAGCAGATGTTGTTGTTCGCCACACGTCAGCAGCGGCAGTTCGCTCAAGCGCTGCTGCGGATCGGCAATCAGCGCCTCCAGCAGGTTGCGCCAATGCCCGGCCATGCGCGCAATGCGCGGCTCGTCGAACAGATCGGTGCTGTAGGTCAGGCAGCAACCCAGGCGATGGTCCAGGTCGGTGACTTCCAGGTTGAGGTCGAACTTGGTCGCGCGGGCATCGTTGGCCAGGTACTCGACCGTCATGCCGGCCAGGGTGCGGCTTTGCTGGAACTCCCAGCGCTGCACGTTGCACATCACCTGGAACAATGGGTTGTAGGCCGCGCTGCGGGGTGGTTGCAAGGCTTCCACCAGATGATCGAACGGCAGGTCCTGATGGGACTGTCCTTCGATCACCGTGTGGCGCACCTGCTCGAACAATTCGCCCACGGACATCTGCCCGTCGAGCTGGCAGCGCAGCACCTGTGTGTTGAGGAACGCGCCGATCAGCCCTTCGCTTTCCGGGCGAATGCGGTTGGCCACCGGCGCGCCGATGCGCAGATCGGTCTGGCCGCTGTAGCGGTACAGCAGCGTAGCCAGGGCGGCGGTCATGGTCATGAACAGGGTCAGGCCGTGTCGCGCATTGAAGGCGCGGACCCGTGCCGCGAGGTCGTCGCTCAGGTCAAAGCGATACAACTCACCCTGATGGCTTTGCACCGGCGGACGCGGACGGTCGGCCGGCAACTCCAGCAGCGGGTGTTCGCGGCCCAGTTGCGTTGTCCAGTAATCGAGCTGGCGCTGACGCTCGCCGGACTCCAGCCACTGACGCTGCCACACGCTGTAATCCAGGTACTGCACCGGCAACGGCGCCAGCGGTGATTCACGGTCATCGACGAACGCTTCGTACAGCGCGCTGAGCTCCCGGGCAAAAATGTCCATCGCCCAGCCTTCGGTGACGATGTGGTGCAGGGTCAGAACGAAGTAGTGGTCCTGTTCGGCGGTCTTGACCAGGCAGGCGCGCAGCAGGGGTCCGGTCTCCAGATCGAACGGCTGGTGCGCTTCGTCGTCGACCAGTTGCTGGACCTGCCACTCGCGGACCTCGGCATCCAGCGCAGTGAAATCCTTCCACGCCATGCGCACGCCGGTTTGCGCGTGTACTTGCTGGCGGGCGACGCCGTCGATGCTCGGGAACGTGGTGCGCAGGGTTTCGTGACGCAGGATCAGGGCTTGCATCGCGGCCTCGAAACGCGCCACGTCGAGCACGCCACGCAGCCGCGCCATGCCGCCGACGTTGTAGGCCGGACTGTCGGGCTCCATCTGCCAGAGGAACCACATGCGCTGCTGGGAATAGGACAGCGGCACCGCCTGCCCACGGTCGACTTTTTCAATCGGCGGCTGTTTGTTGGTGCTGCCACTGGCCTGGATCAGGCGAACCTGTTCGGCAAACGCACCGAGTTCGCTGTGCTCGAACAGCGCCCGCAGCGGCAACTCGACGTCGCAGACCTGGCGGGTGCGGGAGATGATTTGCGTGGCCAGCAGCGAGTGACCGCCGAGGGCAAAAAAATCATCGCGCAAACCGACTTGCGTCAAACCCAGCACTTCGCGCCAGATGCCGGCGATGTGTTGTTCCAGTTCTGTCACAGGCTCGACGTGCTCGCGAACCTGCCACTGCGGTTCCGGCAACGCGCGGCGGTCGAGCTTGCCGCTCGGGCCGAGGGGCATTTGGTCCAGGCGCATCAGCTGCGTCGGCACCATGTATTCCGGCAGTTCGGCGGCCAATGCGCTTTTCAGGCGCGCGGTTTGTTCGACCTCGTCCCCGGCATTGTCCGCAGCGGTGTAGTAACCGATCAACTGCGCCCCGGCCACGGTGTCGCGCACTAGCACCACGGCTTGCGCAACGCCATCCTGGGCCAGCAGCCGTGCCTGGATCTCCTCCGGCTCGACCCGGAACCCGCGCAACTTGACCTGTTGATCGAGACGGCCGAGGTATTCGATCACGCCATCCGCCGTCCAGCGTGCCCGGTCGCCGGTGCGATACAGGCGTGCGCCCGGCTCGCCCAACGGATCGACCACGAATCGTTCGGCGGTCAACGCCGGGCGACCGAGGTAACCACGGGCCAAGCCAATGCCGCTGATGCACAACTCACCCGGCACACCGACCGGAACGGGATGCAGGTCGCTGTCGAGCACGCGGCAGATCACATTGCCCAGCGGCCGGCCAATCGGCGAGCGTTCGCCATCGGCGCTGGAGCATTGCCAGTGGGTGACGTTGATCGCGGTTTCGGTCGGTCCGTAACGGTTGTGCAGTTGCACCGCCGGCAGCTGCGCCAGCACCCGATTGCGCAGCTCCGCGGGCAAGGCTTCGCCCCCGGAGAACAGCCGGCGCAGGCTGGTGCATTCAGCACTGAGCGGTTCGTCGATGAACAGCGAAAGCAGCGGCGGCACGAAGTGCAACGTGGTCACGCCGTACGCTTGTACCAGCTGTGCGATGCGATGTGGATCGCGGTGTTCGCCGGGACCGGCGATCAACAGACGTGCGCCTGTGATCAGCGGCCAGAAGCACTCCCACACCGACACGTCGAAACTGATCGGCGCCTTTTGCATCAGCACGTCGGTTTCGTTCAGGCGATAAGTGTCCTGCATCCATTGCAGGCGCTCGGCCAGCGCCGCGTGGGTGTTGCCGACGCCTTTGGGCTGGCCGGTGGAACCGGAGGTATAAATCACATAGGCAAGATTGTCGCCGTGCAGATGCAGCCCCGGCGCATGGCTTGGCCAACTGTCCAGGTGCAGGGTGTCCATGGCGATCGAACTGACACCCTCGCTGGCCGGCAAGCGCTCGAGCAGTCGGGTGTGCGTCAGCAGCAATTGAACACCGCTGTCGCTGAGCATGTAGGCCAGGCGTTCGGCGGGATAGTCCGGGTCCAGCGGCACGTAGGCGCCACCGGCCTTGATGATCGCCAGCAGGCCGATCAGCAGTTGCGGCGAACGCTCGCAGGCGATGGCCACGCAGACGTCCGGGCCGACGCCTTTGTCGCGCAGGTAATGGGCCAGACGGTTGGCCTGGGTGTGGAGTTCGGCGAAATCCATCTGGCCGCCCTCCCAGATCAACGCCGGGCGCCCAGGTGTCAGCCGGGCTTGTTGGTTGAGCGATTCGGGCAGCCATTGACTGGCCGCTGCGCAGGGTGCGCTGGCCCAGTCCGATTGCTGATGCTGCTCGGCGGCCGTCAACAGCGGCAGGTCACCGATGGCGATGTCCGTTTGCTCGCAGACAGCCCGCAGCAGGTTGCTGAAATGGTCGGCCAGGCGCTCGATGGTCGCGGCGTCGAACAGTTCGTTGGCGTAGTCGAAGGACAAGGTCAGGCGACCGTTGCGGTCTTCTTCGCTGTGCAGCTGCACATCGAACTTGGCTTCGCGGCTATGCCACGGCAACTCTTCGGCCAACAGCCCCGGCAGGCGCTTCAAGGCGCCAAGGTCGCGTTGCTGATGGTTGAACATGACCTGGAACAGGCCCTGTTCACGGGCCTGCGGGAAGGCTTCGAGCAGTTGCTCGAACGGCAGGTCCTGATGCGCTTGCGCACCCAACGCCGCCTGACGGGTCTGCGCGAGCAACTCAACGAATGGCAGACTTGAGTCCACTTCGGCACGCAGCACCTGGGTATTGATGAAGAAGCCGATCAGACCCTGGGTTTCCAGGCGCGGACGGTTGGCATTGGGCACACCGATGCGGATATCTCGTTGGCCGCTGTAGCGGTGCAACAAGGTCTGGAACGCAGCCAGCAACAACATGAAGACGGTCGATTCATGGGCCTGGGCGGTCTGACGAATCGCATCGCTCAGGGGAGCGCCCAGACGCACGGTGTGGCGAGCGGCGCTGTGCAGTTGTTGTGCTGAGCGTGGATGGTCGGTGGCCAGGCTCAGGGTTGGATGTTCATCACCCAAGCGGTCTTTCCAATAAGCCAGTTGCCGCTCGCCTTCCCCTTGCGCCAGCCATTGCCGTTGCCAACTGCCGTAGTCGGCGTACTGCGTCGGCAATGGCGCCAGCACCGCTTGCTGGCCCTGGGAGGCGGTCGCATACAGGCGCGAGAACTCGTCGATCAGCACATTCAGCGACCAGCCGTCAGCGATGATGTGGTGCAGGGTCACCAACAATTGATGGTCTTCGTCGTCGAGGCGCACCAGCGTCACCCACATCAACGGGCCTTTCTCCAGATCGAACCGGGTCCGCGCTTCGTCCTCGCGGATTTGCTGCGCCCGGGCCTCACGCTCGGCGGCCGGCAGGTCGCTGATATCGATCAGTTGCAGGTTGAACTCACCCGCCGGATCGACCTGTTGCAGCGCCACGCCATCACGCTCGAAGAATCGTGTGCGCAGGGATTCGTGGCGCTCGATCAACTGCTGGAAACTGGCGCGCAAGGCGTCCTCATCCAGCTCGCCGCGCAGGCGCAAGCCGCCAGGAATGTTGTAGGCGCTGCTGTGTGGGTCGAGTTGCCAAGTGATCCACAGGCGGTTTTGTGCCAGGGATTGCGGCATCGGTTGCTGGCGCGACAGTGCCGTGATCGCGCCCTGGGCCAGACCACCGTCCTGTTGCAGACGGGTCACGACATCGGCGAATGCGCCGAGCGTCGGCGCTTCGAACAGCAGGCGCAGGCTCAACTCCAGACCCAACTCTTCCCGCAGACGCGCCACCACTTGCGTCGCTGCAATGGAGTTGCCGCCAAGCAGGAAGAAATGATCGTCGGCGCCCACCTGCGCCACTTGCAACTGCTCACACCAGATACGTGCGATCAAGCTTTGCAGCTCCGATCCCAACTCGCTATTGCCCGTGCTTTCGTTGCTGGCCGACGGGAACACCGCGTAGCTGTCGAGGCTGCCGTCCGCCAGGCGATTGCGACACGCCGAGCGCTGCAATTTACCGCTGGACGTTTTGGGCAGCGCACCCGGATTGAGCAGCACCACCACGCTCGGTGCCTCCTGATACGCCTCGGCGACGGTCTGGCGAATGGCGTTGATCAAGGATTCAGGCGGCAGGATTTTCTGCACGCTGCGGCTGATTTCAGCGGCGATGCCGATGCCTTCCTGACCGTCAACCGTGACGGCGAAGGCGGCGACGCGTCCTTTGCGCACCACTTCCACTTCACGCTCGACAGTCTGCTCGATGTCCTGCGGGTACAGGTTGTGCCCGCGCACGATCAGCATGTCCTTCAGGCGCCCGGTGATAAACAGTTCGCCGTTGCGCAGAAAACCCAGGTCACCGGTGCGCAACCAGGTCTGCCCGGCGTGCTGGACGAAGGTCTTGGCGGACGCCTCGGGGTTGCGCCAGTAGCCTGAGGCGATGCTCGGCCCGCTGGCCCAGACTTCGCCGACGACGTTGTCGGCCTGTTCGCTGAGCGAGACAGGATCGAAGATCAACACCGCGTGCGCCGGCTGGCTGATACCGCAACTTATGATCGGGCTGCCCTCGCCCGCTTCGATGCGGTTCTGCGCCAGGGCCTGATCGTCAACCCGCAGGTTGCCGATGCCCTGGCCGCGCGCTGTGCCGGCAACGAACAAGGTGGCTTCGGCCAGACCGTAGGAGGCCATGAAACTGTCCGCGGTGAAGCCGCAGGTCGCGAACTTCCCGGCGAAGCGCTCCAGGGTGTCGAGGCGAATCGGTTCGGAACCGGAATACGCCACGCGCCAGCCACTCAGATCGAGCCGTTCCAGGGCCGACTCGCTGACCCGCTCACTGCACAAGCGATAGGCAAAATCCGGCCCGCCGCTGATGGTGCCGCCGTATTCGCTGATCGCCTCCAGCCAGCGCAATGGCCGACCGAGAAAATACGCCGGGGACATCAACACGCAAGGCACGCCGCTGAAAATCGGCTGCAGCAAGCCGCCGATCAGGCCCATGTCGTGATACAGCGGCAGCCAGCTGACGATGACGTCGTCGGGGTTCAGGTCAATGCCGAAACCGTGGCGAATCAGCAATTCGTTGGCCACCAGATTGCCGTGGCTGACTTGCACGCCTTTGGGCAGCGCGGTGGAGCCAGAGGTGTATTGCAGGAAGGCGATATGATCGTCCTGCAAGTCCACCGCGACCCAGCGCTCGGCCAGTGCATCGTCGAGGGTATCGACACACAGCAGCGGCGGCGCGCCTTCGATCTGCTGCAACCCATCGCGCAGTCCGGCGCTGGTCAACAGCAAGCGCGGCTGGGCATCGCTGATGATCGACAACAGGCGCTCCTGGTGATGACGGCGTGTCGACTCCGGCGGGTAGGCTGGCACCGCGATCACCCCGGCGTACAGGCAACCGAAGAACGCCGCAACGTAATCCGGGCCACTGGGGAACAGCAACACCGCGCGGTCGCCAACATCCGTCTGGGCCTGCAACGCGCCGGCAATCGTCCGTGCCCGCAGATCCAGTTCGCGATAGCTGAGCACCACAGCCTGGTCCGGGGTCTCGGCGAGAAAGCGCAGGGCCACCCGATCCGGCGTCAGCGCCGCGCGGCGCTGAAGGGCTTGGACCATTGTGCTGGGGAGTTCGAACGCGTCGGTCATGAGGTTTCCTGCCTGAATTCGGCTTGGTAGGAGCGAGCCTGCTCGCGAAAATCCGGAGAACGCCGCGGGGTGTCAGGCGCCCATCGTTGACGACCATCGCGAGCGAGCTCGCTCCTACAGGGTGATGAGGGTTGCGCTGTGCAATTCACCAATGAGAACGGATGACGTCTGGAAATAATTAGTCGCCAGGCTGGAACGCAAAGCAGACTGAAGTGAGTCAGCGTGTCGCAGTTCTCACTCTTTACCTTTGTAACGCATTAGTTCTTTTTCTCATTTGACAATCATTATCATTAAGCCTAATTTGTCGCTCGATGTGTAGGACGGCCCCCCGGCTCATTCGCCGTCCCACTAACCTTTTGGCAGCAAGGTGATTTCCATGATGGAACCAGTATCCACAAGCAGGTGCGATACACCGCTACTTCAGGCATTCGTCGACAATCGATTGATTCTGGTGAAGATCGCAGCCCGAATTACCGGTTGCCGCTCACGTGCCGAAGATGTTGTGCAGGATGCATTCTTCCGGCTGCAATCGGCCCCGCCCATCACCAGTTCGATCAAGGCTCAGCTCAGCTACCTGTTCCAGATCGTGCGCAACCTGGCGATCGACCACTACCGCAAACAGGCGCTGGAGCAGAAGTATTCCGGCCCTGAAGAGGAAGGGCTGAATGTGGTGATCCAGGGTGCGTCACCGGAAACGTCGCACATCAATTTCTCGACGCTGGAGCACATCGCCGATGCGTTGACCGAGTTGCCGAGCCGCACCCGCTACGCCTTCGAGATGTACCGTCTGCACGGCGTACCGCAAAAAGACATCGCCAAGGAACTCGGCGTCTCGCCGACCCTGGTGAACTTCATGATCCGTGATGCGCTGGTGCACTGCCGCAAGGTGTCGGGCAAGCGTGGCGATATGGCTGCTCGCCAATAAGATCCGAGATCTGCATCGCTTCCTTCGCGAGCAAGCCCGCTCCCACAGGGTCCTGCGAACACAGGAAAAATGTGGGAGCGGGCTTGCTCGCGAAGGCGCACTCAAGACCGCAACGAATCTTGACCCTCAAGCCTCAGGCCAGTGCGCACCGATCAAAAAACCGCTCCCGCCCCAACACCATCAGGGCCGCGCGCTTGTGCGGAAAGTCGAACTCTTTCTCGCAGTGAAAGCGCTGCTCTTGCATGTATCCGATCATCTTCGCGTTATCGGCACGAGGCTCGGCAACCACGCGCTGCGTGCGCGGGTCATCGAGAAACAGATAATGCACCAGCGCCGATAACCAACTCGCCACCTTGTGCGGACCGCGGTGATTTTCTTCGCCCACCAGCATGTGGATGCCACGGTCGTAATCGCCGGCCTCGTAGAACGGCGCGATGCGATCTTCCCTGGCCCAGTAGGCTTCGAAATAAGCGAAGGGCTGATCGTCGAAACAACCGATCAGCGTCAGCGTGTGCGGGTCGGCTTCGAGTTTGCTCAGGTATTGGCGATGCTGTTCGAGGCTGCCCTCCTCCTGCCAGAAACTCGCGACACGCGGGCTGTTCTGCCAGCGGTTGAAGCGTGCCAGGTCTTGCTCGATGTCCAGCGTGCGCAGGGAAACCCGGGCACCCAGCCGCGCATCGAAGCGTTGATACACTTCACCACGGGGTTTGACCGGCCGCCGTGGATGACGCTTGCCGTCGGTGATGAGCATTTGCTGCGGGTAGCTGCCGGTCAGGGAATGCCCCAGCCAAGGCTGCGGCAACTGCCAGAACAAGGTGCGCTCGCAGTGATACTGACCGTTGACGGGAGTCGTAATCAGCAGACCGCTGAGCACGGCTTCGTCCGGCACCTCTTGCAGTTGCCAGACCAGGCGCTGACAGTCGGGGTTGCGAGCGAACAGCCAGTAACAGGCCACCCACAATGACTGTCCTTCAGGGCGACTGAAACGCTGCTCCAGTTGCACGTGCAACTCGGGGCCACGATTCAGCCGCAGGGCAAGCAACGGTTGCCCTTCCAGGCTGAGGCTCAGGCGGCAATCGGTTTCATCGGCGGCAAGACGACTGCCTGTCGGCAGACACAGGGCAGTCAGGTCATTCAGATTGGGCATGGGTCGGGCTCACGATAATCGTCGACAGTTCAACGAGGTGACGTCAGCCACAGCGGGAAATTTAGGAAAAGACCATCATTTGGCGACTTGTGATGCCGGTTCGTTGTGCGGGACCGGCACAAGCGCAATCTTGTACGGATCGAAAATCTTCAACATCTGGCCGTTGTCCCGCAAGCCTTGCAGCACCTTGGCGAATGCCTCGCCGCTGATGGGAGCCGTCGGGCGCAGGATGGCGTAATGGTGATAGACCTGATCGATGCGTTGGGACGCCAGCAACTCGCTGGCAACTTTTTCATTGCGCAAGAAGTAGTCGCTCAGGTACGAACGCGTGACCAGCGCGATGTCGGCGCGACCGCGCAACACCATCAGCAGATTGCTGTCATGGGAATAGGTCAGCGTAGCGTTGTAGTTTTTCGCCAGGTACAGGGGGTCGGCATTGAAGTTGGCGAACTCGTAGTGATAGCCGCTGAACAGTGCCAGACGCTTGCCGCTCAGGTCGGCAAAATAGCTCTGCTGCCGATCGGGCAGGCGTTGCGCAACAAAAATCTCGGCGTCCTCCAGCCCCATGTCGACGGCCGTGTGGGGGAACTTTTCCCAACCCCAGGCGGGATTTTCAAAGATGGCCATGTCGATCCGGCCCTGCTCGAAGTCACCAAAACGCCGGGGAACGGACGTGGGTACCAGGACAAACTGGTAGTCGCTTTGCGATGCGTTCATCGCCTCGACCAGTTGCGGCAGCAACCCGGTATCGGCCCCGGATTCCGGGCGCACGGTGTACGGCGGAAAGTGCGCGGCACCAATGCGCACCAGTTGTGCAGCCTGGGACGGCATCATCGTTGACGCCGCAAGCATCGTCAGCAAAAGCCGCGAGGCTGATCGAATTGGCGAACCCATCAAAACGTCCCCACTCCCCTAATAAAACGGTACCAATGCATTCAAGCTAGGCGGTTTTGTCCAGTTAGCCAGTTTAATGCTGGCCAACACAAGCTTATTGCCGGTCTTCCAGCACCAGAATCAACGCCTCATCGGCCAACTGATCGAGACTCATGCTGCCATCGGCGCGAAACCAGGTGGTGGTCCAGGACAATGCGCCAGTCAGGAAGCGTCGGGTGATGAACACATCGCCGCGGATAAACCCGGCGGTCTTGGCTTCGCCCAGTACTTGCAGCCAGATGTCTTCGTAGATGTCCCGCAGCGCCAGGACCTTGGCCTGGCCCTCTTCGGACAGCGAGCGCCATTCGTAGACCAGCACGGCCATGGCCTCGCCGCTTCCGCCCATGATTGACTGCAATTCACACCGGATCAGCGCCAGCACCTGCTCACGCACATTGCCGGCCTCGGCGATGGCCGCACGCATCAACGCAGTGTTGTAGCGTATGGTTTCTTCCATCACGGCGCGCAGGATTTCGTCCTTGCTCTTGAAGTGATGGAAAATGCTCCCGGACTGAATGCCCACGGCGCCGGCCAGGTCGCGCACGGTCGTGCGCTCATAGCCTTTATTGCGGAACAGGTGGGCCGCCACTTGCAGCAATTTGCCACGGGCGCTGTCCGGGTCGGTCAATTGGCCGTCGTCCACCAATTGGCGCATCACCCTCAGGGCTTTTTGCTCGTCCACCCGTTCTCTCCTACAGTCGTTCAATCAATAACGCCGATCCCCCCGAAAACAGCGGGGTTGCGCGGGCAATTTAAGCGCATGGATGCAACCAAGCAAGCGCTTGGGCAGAAGATAATCAAGTCATTTACAAACCAAGCGCTTGCTTGGTAATGTCGACGCACTTCGGTTGGAGGTGGCTATGGAATGGACTGCGCCTGAAACAATTCGCATCGGTTGTGCCAGCGCCTTCTGGGGCGATACCTCGACCGCTGCCGCGCAACTGGTGGAACACGGGCATCTGGACTATCTGGTCTTCGATTACCTGGCCGAAATCACCCTGTCGATCATGGCCGGCGCGCGGATGAAAGATCCCCAGGCCGGCTATGCGGGCGACTTCATCGAAGTCCTCGCCCCCTTGCTGCCGCAGCTCGCGCAGCACAACATCCGGGTCATCAGCAATGCCGGTGGCGTCAATCCCCAGGCCTGCGCCGCCGCCCTGCAAGCGGCCTGCGACAAGGCCGGGGTGGCCTTGAAGATCGCCGTGCTGCTGGGTGACGACCTTCAACCGCAATTCAAACAACTGGGCAGCCTGGGCATTCATGAAATGTTCAGCGGCGCGCCCCTGCCACCGCTGTGCGTCTCGACCAATGCCTACCTCGGCGCACCCGGCATCGTCGAAGCCCTGCGCCTGGGGGCGGACATCGTGATCACCGGGCGCGTGGTCGACAGTGCGGTGGTCAGCGCTGCGCTGGTGCATGAGTTCGGCTGGTCGTGGCACGACTACGACAAGCTTGCCCAGGCGGCACTGGCCGGGCACATCATCGAATGCGGCGCCCAGTGCACGGGCGGCAACTTCACCGATTGGCGCGACGTCCCCGACTACGAGCACATCGGTTTTCCCATCGTCGAAGTCAGCGCCGACAGCCAGTTCATCGTCAGCAAACCCGAAGGTACCGGCGGACTGGTCACGCCGCTGTCGGTGGGCGAACAGATGCTGTACGAAATCGGTGACCCGCGCGCGTATCTGCTGCCCGACGTGGTGTGCGATTTCACTCAGGTCAAACTGCTGCAACAAGGCAAGAACGCGGTGCAGGTGCACGGCGCCAAAGGCCTGCCGCCGACCGCTCAATACAAGGTCAGCGCCACGTACCCCGATGGTTTTCGCTGCACCGCCAGTTGCCTGATTGCCGGTATCGATGCCGTCGACAAGGCGCGACGAGTCAGCGCGGCGATCATCAACAAGACCTCGGAAATGTTCCGCCAACGCGGCTGGGCGCCATACAGAGAGGTGAATATCGAGTTGCTGGGCAGCGAGGCCACCTACGGCCCCCACGGCCAGCGTCAGGACAGTCGCGAAGTGGTGATCAAACTCGCGGTGCGCCATCCGGACAAGCAGGCATTGGTCGTGTTCTCCCGGGAAATCGCCCAGGCCGCCACCGGCATGGCGCCGGGGCTGACCGGCATTGTCGGTGGCCGGCCGACGGTGTATCCGCTGATCCGGCTGTTCTCGTTCCTGATCGACAAAACCGCCTGCACGCTGGACATTGATTTCATGGGCCAGCGCCACCCGTGTGCCCTGCCCGCCCTCGATGTGCTCGACCCGCTGGACCTGCCAGCCCCGCTCGCCCCGCCGAAACCGCTTGGTCTGGCCGACGCCAGCGTGGCCCTGGTCAAACTGGCGGTCGCCCGCTCGGGCGACAAGGGCAACCACAGCAACATCGGCGTCATGGCCCGCGAGCCGGAATTCCTGCCATGGATTGCAGAAGCCTTGACCCCGGAAGTGATCGTCGACTGGATGGGCCACGTCCTCGATCCAATCCACGGACGGGTTGAGCGCTGGTACTTGCCCGCCAGCCACAGCCTGAATTTCCTGCTGGAAAACGCCCTCGGCGGCGGCGGTGTCGCCAGCCTGCGAATCGATCCGCAAGGCAAGGCCTTCGCCCAGCAGCTGCTGGAAATCCAGATCCCGGTGCCGCAGCGCATCGCCGACCAGTTCAACTAGAGGATTGCCGCCATGGCCTACGATTCGATTTTCAAAGCCGATTTGTTTGCTGGCCAAAACATCATCGTCACCGGTGGCGGCAGTGGCATCGGCCGCTGTACTGCCCACGAACTGGCGGCCCTCGGCGCCCATGTGCTGCTGGTCGGGCGCAAGGCCGACAAGCTGAAAACCGTTGCGGCGGAGATCGCCGACGACGGCGGCAAGGCCGACTGGAGCACCTGTGATATCCGCGAGGAAGAAGCGGTGACGCATCTGGTCAGCGAGCTTATCCGCAAGCACGGTCCGATCCACGGCCTGGTCAACAATGCTGGCGGGCAATACCCCTCGCCCCTGGCCTCGATTAATCAGAAGGGTTTCGAAACCGTGATGCGTACCAATCTGGTGGGCGGCTTCCTGATGGCCCGGGAAGTGTTCAACCAGTCCATGAGCAAGCACGGCGGGGCCATCGTCAACATGCTCGCCGACATGTGGGGCGGCATGCCCGGTATGGGCCACTCCGGCGCGGCACGTTCGGGCATGGACAACCTGACCAAGACCGCCGCGTACGAATGGGGTCATGCCGGGGTGCGGGTCAATGCCGTGGCGCCGGGCTGGATTGCCTCCAGCGGCATGGACACCTACGAAGGCGCCTTCAAGGCGGTGATCCCGACCCTGCGCGAACACGTGCCGCTCAAGCGCATCGGCACCGAATCGGAAGTCAGCGCGGCGATAGTTTTCCTGCTCAGCCCGGCAGCGGCGTTTGTCAGCGGCAGCACCTTGCGCATCGACGGCGCCGCCAGCCTCGGCGGCCGCGCCTGGCCGATCCACAAGGCGACCAACAGCGAGTCGTACAACGGTTTCCACCGCGCCTACATACCAGACGTATTGAAGGACAAGGAATAACCCATGCCGGTGATTCAGTCGCAACTCGACCCCCACAGCGAGTCGTTCGCCCAGAACCGTGCGGCGATGCTGAGTGCCATCGAGCAAGTTCACGTGCTCGAACAGGACCTGCTGAACAAGGCTGCCGAAGCCAGGCCGAAGTTCGAAAAACGCGGCCAGTTGCTGCCTCGAGAGCGCCTCAACCTGCTGCTGGACCCCGGCGCACCGTTTCTCGAACTGGCCAGCCTGGCCGGCTACAAGCTGCACGACGACAAGGATGGCAGCTCCGCCGGTGGCGGCTTGATCGCCGGTATCGGCTACGTGTCCGGCGTGCGCGTGCTGGTGGTGGCGAACAACAGCGCGATCAGGGGCGGGACCATCTCCCCCAGCGGCTTGAAGAAATCCCTGCGCCTGCAACAGATCGCCATGGAAAACAAACTGCCAGTGATCACCCTCGCCGAAAGCGGCGGCGCCAACCTCAATTACGCGGCGGAAATTTTCGTCGAAGGCGCGCGCAGCTTTGCCAATCAGGCGCGGATGTCGGCCATGGGGTTGCCACAGGTCACCGTGGTGCATGGCTCCGCCACGGCGGGTGGCGCCTATCAGCCGGGGCTGTCGGATTACGTGGTGGTGGTGCGTGGCAAGGCCAAGCTGTTTCTCGCAGGTCCCCCACTGCTCAAAGCCGCCACCGGCGAAGTCGCCACCGATGAAGAATTGGGCGGTGCCGAGATGCACGCACAAACCGCCGGCACCGCCGAATACCTGGCTGAAAACGACGCCGATGGCGTGCGACAGGTACGCGAGATTATCAGCCTGCTGCCGTGGAACGAGCAGTTGCCTCCACTACCCGAACGTCGCTGGGAGGAGCCGCTCTACCCCATCGACGAACTGCTGGGCCTGATCCCGGATGATCCGAAAAAACCCTACGACGCGCGCGAAATCATCGCCCGCCTCGCCGACGCTTCGAACTTTCTTGAATTCAAGGGCGAATTCGATCAGCAGACTCTGTGCGGTCATCTGAAAATTCAGGGCCGCGCCTGTGGCTTCATCGGCAACAACGGCCCGATCACGCCAAAAGGCGCGAGCAAGGCCGCCCAGTTCATCCAGCTGTGCGACCAGAGCCAGACGCCGCTACTGTTTTTCCACAACACCACCGGGTTCATGGTCGGCACCGAATCGGAACAGCAAGGCGTGATCAAGCACGGCGCGAAGATGATTCAGGCGGTGGCCAACGCCCGGGTGCCGAAGCTGACCATCGTGGTTGGCGGCTCCTACGGCGCGGGCAACTATGCGATGTGCGGTCGCGGTCTTGACCCGCGTTTCATCTTCGCCTGGCCCAACAGCCGTACCGCCGTGATGGGCGGCGCGCAAGCGGGCAAGGTGCTGCGCATCGTCACCGAGGCCAAACAGGCCAAGGACGGCCTGGTGCCCGATCCGAAAATGCTCGACATGCTCGAACAGGTCACCGCGCAGAAACTCGACAGCCAGTCCACGGCGCTCTATGGCAGCGCCAACCTCTGGGACGATGGCTTGATCGACCCGCGCGATACCCGGACCTTGCTGGGTTACTTGCTGGATATCTGTCATGAGGCCGAGGTGCGGCCATTGCAAGCCAACAGTTTCGGTGTGGCGCGGTTCTAAGCCGACTATCAGGAGAACAATAAAAATGATCTTCACCCAGGAACACGAAGCACTGCGCCGCACCGTTCGCCAGTTCGTCGAGCACGAGATCAACCCGCATGTCGAGGAATGGGAAAAGGCCGGGCGCTTCCCCATCCACGATATCTTCCGCAAGGCCGGCGACCTCGGATTGCTGGGTATTTCGAAACCGGAAAAGTTCGGCGGCATGGGGCTCGACTACAGCTATTCGATCGTCGCCGCCGAAGAGTTCGGCACCATCCATTGCGGCGGCATTCCGATGTCCATCGGCGTGCAGACCGACATGTGCACGCCTGCGCTGGCCCGGTTCGGTTCCGATGAACTGCGCGAGGAATTCCTGCGCCCGGCCATCAGCGGTGAGCAGGTCGGCTGCATCGGCGTCTCCGAAGTCGGCGCCGGCTCTGACGTCGCCGGGCTGAAAACCACCGCGCGCAAAGACGGCGACGATTACGTGATCAACGGCAGCAAGATGTGGATCACCAACTCGCCGAGCGCCGACTTCATCTGCCTGCTGGCCAACACCTCGGACGACAAACCGCACATCAACAAGTCGCTGATCATGGTGCCGATGAACACACCGGGCATCAGCTTGAGCTCGCACCTGGACAAGCTCGGCATGCGCAGCTCGGAAACCGCCCAGGTGTTTTTCGACAACGTGCGCGTACCGCAGCGCAACCGCATCGGCCATGAAGGCGCGGGGTTCATGATGCAGATGCTGCAGTTCCAGGAGGAACGCCTGTTCGGCGCGGCCAACATGATCAAAGGCCTGGAGTACTGCGTCGACAGCACCATCGAATACTGCAAGGAGCGCAAAACCTTCGGCAACGCGCTGATCGACAATCAGGTGATCCACTTCCGTCTGGCGGAATTGCAAACCGAGATCGAATGCCTGCGGGCGCTGGTCTATCAGGCCACCGAGCAATACATCAAAGGCCAGGACGTCACGCGCCTGGCCTCCATGGCCAAGCTCAAGGCCGGGCGGCTGGGCCGCGAAGTCAGTGACAGTTGCCTGCAATACTGGGGCGGCATGGGCTTCATGTGGGACAACCCGGTAGCCCGGGCTTACCGCGATGTACGGCTGGTGTCGATCGGCGGCGGCGCCGACGAAATCATGCTGGGAATCATCTGCAAACTCATGGGCATTCTGCCGGGGAAAAAGAAATGAACAGCCTGCCGGTTTGCCAGACTTTGCTGCTGGAGCTGCACAACGGCGTGTTGCACATCACCCTCAACCGCCCCGAAAGCCGCAATGCGATGAGCTTGCAAATGGTCGCCGAGTTGCGCTCGGTGCTGGCCGCGGTAAGCGATAAACCAGGGGTTCGCGCACTGGTGATCGGCGGCGTCGGCGGGCACTTCTGTGCCGGCGGTGACATCAAGGACATGGCCAACGCCCGCGCTCAAGGCCCAACTGCGCACCGGGATCTGAACCGGGTGTTCGGCGCGCTATTGCAAGAAGTGCAACACGCTCCGCAAGTGGTGATTACCGTGCTGCAGGGCGCGGTGCTCGGCGGCGGTCTCGGCCTGGCCTGTGTCAGCGATATCGCCCTGGCCGATCACCAGGCGCAATTCGGCCTGCCGGAAACCAGTCTCGGCCTGTTGCCGGCCCAGATCGTACCGTTCGTGGTGCAACGCATCGGCTTGACCCAGACCCGGCGCCTGGCCCTGACGGCGGCGCGTTTTGATGGCCACCAGGCACGGCGCATGGGCCTGGTGCATTTTGTCGAACATGATCCGCAGGCCCTGGCCGAACGTCTCGATGAGGTGTTGGCCCATGTGTTGTGTTGCGCGCCGGGGGCGAATGCGGCGACCAAGAAACTCTTGTTGGCGAGTGCCGGACAACCGTCGGATGCCCTGCTGGATCAGGCTGCCGAATGGTTCAGCGAAGCGGTGACCGGAGCCGAAGGCATCGAGGGAACGATGGCCTTCGTGCAAAAACGCAAACCGGGGTGGGCCTCCTGAAAAGCATCGCGAGCAAGCTCGCTCCCACCTTGGATTTATGTCGTTCATAAACCCTGTGGGAGCGAGCTTGCTCGCGATGAGGCCCGACCAGACACCGCTAAAAATCAGAGAGCCTACCCATGCCCGGACTCAAAAAAATCCTCATCGCCAACCGCGGTGAAATCGCCTGCCGCATCCAGCGCACGGCCCAGGCGCTGGGCTATCGCACGGTCGCCGTGTTCAGCGACGCTGACGCCGATGCACTGCACGTGCGGATAGCCGACGAGGCGGTCAACATCGGTCCGGCCCCGGTGCAACAGTCTTACCTGAACATCCAGGCGATCCTCGACGCAGCCCGGCGCACGGGCGCGGATGCGATCCATCCGGGCTACGGTTTCCTCTCGGAAAACGCCGGGTTTGCCCTCGCGTGCAGGGACGCTGGCATCACCTTCATCGGCCCCAGCCCCGAGGCTATTGAGCTGATGGGCAGCAAGCGCCTGTCGAAAATCGCCATGATCGAAGCCGGTGTGCCGTGCATCAACGGCTATCAAGGCGCCGGGCAGGACGATGCCACCCTGGGCCGTGAAGCCGAGCGCATCGGCTATCCGTTGATGATCAAGGCCAGCGCCGGCGGCGGGGGACGCGGTATGCGCCTGGTGCACGACGCCAGCGACTTGCTGGAGCAGATTCGCACCGCGCGCTCCGAAGCCCTGAACGGTTTTGGCAGCGGTGAACTGATCCTCGAACAGGCACTGGTCGAACCCCGTCACGTCGAGGTCCAGCTGTTCGGTGACCGGCATGGCAACCTGATTTACCTCGGCGAGCGCGATTGTTCAGTGCAGCGCCGGCATCAGAAAGTCATCGAGGAAGCGCCCTGCCCGGTGATGACCGCCGAGCTGCGCCAGGCCATGGGCGAAGCGGCGCTCAAGGCCGGGCGAGCGGTAAAGTACGTCGGCGCGGGCACCGTGGAGTTTCTGCTGGATGCGCGCGGGCAGTTCTACTTCCTGGAGATGAACACCCGGCTGCAAGTGGAGCACCCGGTGACCGAACTGATCACCGGGCTGGATCTGGTGGCCTGGCAGTTGAGCATCGCCGAAGGGCAACCGCTGCCTTTGCGCCAGGAACAGGTGCAACTCACGGGCCACGCCATGGAAGTGCGCCTGTATGCCGAAGACCCGGCCCAGGGTTTCCTGCCGCAAACCGGGCGCGTCGTGGCCTGGGAACCGGCATTGCAGGACGGCGTGCGGATCGACCACGGCCTGATCGAAGGCCAGGTCATCAGCCCCTTCTACGACCCGATGCTCGGCAAGCTCATCGCTCACGGTGCCACCCGCGAAGAAGCCCGTCGCAAATTGTTGCGGGCAGTCCAAGACAGCGTGCTGCTGGGGCTGAAAAGCAATCAACGCCTGCTTGCCAGCCTGCTGGAACATCCGCAGTTCGCCAGCGGTGATTTCAGTACCGGGTTCATCGCGCAGCACTTCACCGATCACACCTGCCTGCGTCCCGAAACCCCTGGCGCGCACCACTTGGCCATCGCCGCCGCCCTGTTCTATCAGGCTGCGGCGCAGGCTCACCTGCCCCCGCTTGGCGGTTGGCGCAACAACGCCAGCGTGCCGCTGCACTATCGCATCGGCCTTGAGGATCAGGACTGGCCGGTAGCGTTGCAGGCGATCCCGGGTGAGCCGTTGCGCATTCAGGTCGCCGAGCGCAGCCTCGAACTGAAGATCATCCACAGCGACGGACGCTGGGCCACCCTGGAAATCGAAGGCGTTCGCCAACGCCACGCTTATCGTCTGGAGGCCGGACGTCTCTGGCTGTTTACCCGACCGGGAAGTCTGCAGTTCGTGGATCGCACTCAGGCGCAGGTTACCGGCCAGGCCAGTGTCAGCTCCGGCACCCTCAAGGCACCGATGGACGGGGCGATTGTCGACGTCCTGGTCAACGAAGGCAGCCAGGTGACCAAGGGCCAACTGCTGGTGGTACTGGAGGCGATGAAAATGGAGCACCCATTGAAATCGGGCATCGACGGTGTTCTCAAGCGCTTGCAAGTGAAAGTCGGGGATCAGGTGAAAAACCGGCAGATTCTATTGGAGGTCGAATAAGGCGCTAGGCGGAACCGCCGGGTTTGGCTACGCTCAAAGCTATCAGGATGCGGATACCAGGAACCCTGCAATGCCTCATTGGCTGGTCATTGATCTGGAGGCCACCACCGATGAGGGTGGATGGCCCGTAACAGATATGGAAATCATTGAAATCGGCGCCACTCTGGTGGACCGCAAGGGGCGTGAACTGGACCAGTTCCAGCGCTTCGTCCGCCCTGTTCGGCGGCCGTTGCTGACGCCGTTTTGCCGCGAGCTGACGCACATCACCCAAGCCAACATCGATGCCGCGCAACCGCTGGGCGAAGTCTGGCCGGCGTTCGAACGTTGGCTCGGCCAACACCACACGCGACTTGAGGGCTGGGCCAGTTGGGGCGATTACGATCGCAAACAACTGCTTCAGGATTGGCAGCAACTGGGACTCGCCAGCATGCTGGCCAACGTACCGCACATGAACCTCAAACAGCGTTTTGCCAAGGCCAGGCGCCTGGAACGTCCGTTGGGATTAAACGGCGCGTTGCAACTGGCCGGCTTGCAGTTCAACGGCCAACAACACCGGGCGCTGGAAGATGCGCGCAATACCGCACGCCTGCTGCCGCTGGTTCTGCCGCTTTAGACAGGTGACGACGCCAAGGGCCTTGTGCATACTGGCCGGCCCTTTTCAGCCCTTTTCGAGGAATCGCCCATGTTTAAAGTCAACGAGTACTTCGACGGCACCGTCAAGTCGATCGCCTTTGGCACCGCAGAAGGTCCAGCGACCATCGGCGTCATGGCTCCGGGCGAGTACGAATTCGGCACCAGCCAGCGTGAAATCATGCACGTGGTCAGCGGCGCATTGACCGTCAAACTGCCCGACAGCAGCGACTGGGAAACTTTCGCCGCCGGCAGCCAGTTCAACGTGCCGGCCAACAGCAAGTTCCAGCTGAAAGTCGCCGTCGACACCGCTTACCTGTGCGAATACCGCGGCTAAAACCCGCAGGCTTCACTGCAATAAAAAATGCCCGTGTTTTTCGACACGGGCATTTTTCGTTCTGCGCAAAATTACTCGAGGATCTCCACCGGCATGCCGACTTCGAGTCGTCCGTTGCCGTCGTTGACCAGATTCTGGCCGAACATTGCACCGTCTGCCTGCGAGCGATACTTCTGCAAGGTGGCCAAGGGTTCGCGATCGTCGCTGCGCTCCCCGGTTTGCGGGTCAATGGTGGTCAGGATGCAGCGTGAACAGGACTTGACCACGCGGAACTCGACCTCGCCGATACGGATACGCTTCCAGCCGTCCTCGGCGAAGGCTGCACTGCCTTCGATCACCAGGTTCGGCCGGAAACGCAGCATCTCCAACGGACGCCCGACCCGTTGCGACAAGTCCTCGAGGGAGGCCTGGCCAATCAGCAACAGCGGATAGCCGTCGGCGAACGCCACCTGGTCGTCATCCTTGCCGTAACCCGCCTCGGTTGTACGCGCACGCTCCAGTGGCACTTGCACCAGACGCGTCGGTTTACCGATGAACTCACTGACCCAGGCACCTGCTTCATCGCCTGCATCGGGGACTCGCAAGGTATCGCGCCAGATGGTCACGCCACGCAGTTCTGCATCGCTGCCGGGCAACGCGATATCGATCGGTGAGCGACCGGGAGCATTCAGGGTCAGGCCACCTTCGGCATTCCACAGCGCCGACAACTGGCTCATCTGCGCCACCGCACGCTGGGTCAGGAAACGACCGCTGGCCTCATCCACCAGCATCCAGCGTCGATCGCCGTCCAGCCCCAGCTTGTCGAGGCCGACTTGCTGCAAGACCTCGCCCTTGCCGGATTTCAACGGATAACGATACAGCGCGCTCAGACGCAACATGGCCAGCTCCCTGGTAGGTAAAAACGCCACCCTATACGAGCTTGGTCAGCGAATCAAAGTGCAAAAACCCTGCAGGAGCGAGCTCGCTCGCGAAAAACCCAAGGACGCCGCCGGGCTCCGGTTTACGCGTTATCGTTCAAGACCATCGCGAGCGAGCTCGCTCCTACATCCTACAGGTTGACCATGGCCTGATCAGGCCGGTACTTCGTCAAGCATCAGGCGCTGGCGCACTACGTCGACGAGTTTGTCCGGCTGGAATTTGGAGAGGAAATTGTCGCAGCCGACCTTCTTCACCATCGAGTCGTTGAAGCTGCCGGACAGCGAGGTGTGCAGCACCACGTACAAGCCGCGCAGGCGCGGGTCGTTACGGATCTCGGTGGTCAGGCGATAGCCATCCATTTCCGGCATTTCCGCATCGGTGAAGACCATCAGCAGTTTTTCGGTCATGTCCACGCCGGTATCAGCCCAGGCCTTGAGCATGTTCAAGGCCTTCAACCCGTCGCTGGCAATATGCATCTTCACGCCCAGCTGTCCCAGGGTATCGCGCAATTGCGCCAGGGCCACGTTCGAGTCATCCACCAGCAGCACCTCACGGCCACGGGCACGTTCCAGTACCGGATCTTCGAGCTTGTCGCGGGAGACTTTGGCGTTGTACGGGACGATTTCGGCCAGAACCTTTTCGACGTCGATGATTTCCACCAGTTGATCATCGACCTTGCTGATGGCCGTCAGGTAATGCTGGCGGCCGGCGCTGCTCGGGGGCGGCAGGATGGCTTCCCAGTTCATGTTGACGATCCGGTCCACGCCACCGACCAGGAAGGCCTGAACCGAACGGTTGTATTCGGTGACGATAATCGTGCTGCCAGGCCCCGGCACCAGCGGGCGCATGCCAATGGCCTGGGAAAGGTCGATCACCGGCAGGGTCTGGCCACGCAGGTTGACCACGCCGCACACAAAAGGATGCCGCTGCGGCATCAGTGTCAACTTTGGCAGCTGCAGGACTTCCTGTACTTTAAAGACGTTGATCGCGAACAATTGCCGTCCGGCGAGCCGGAACATGAGAATTTCCAGGCGATTCTCACCCACCAGTTGCGTGCGTTGGTCTACCGTGTCGAGAATGCCGGCCATCAATGACTCCAGGTCTTGTTCGGATGAATTCACTCAAGGAAGGTTATCGGCTGTTTTTGCCGAAGCTTGACCCTCTCTAAAATGCCACGCCCGGCCATTGATGTCACATTAACATCATGCTTTACTGGCGCGGTGATTACATCTGCTGCACTTCTGCGCCCCGCGACCACTGTTCGAGCGAAAGGTTCCCCTGCGTAAGGGATTCCCCTATCAATAATCAGGCGCAACCTGATATTCGCAATATCCGATAGCCATTAATGTGACGCCATTCTCATTGCATGAACGGAGTCAGGCTTTTGTGTGCGATCGCAAGTCAGTGGCCACCCACCCTCTCGTGTTCCCCAGCCTGCTTCCGGGCCAGCCGCTACTCGTTCATCCGACGACTCGGTAATGCCGGAGTTCCGACCGCCCTCGTCGACACACACGATATCCCCTCATTTGACATGACGTTGTGGAGATAAGTATGCCGAACGACCGTAAAGAGTGGGCCCAGCGTCTCACGGGGTTTCTTGTCGAGGCTGAAACACTCCTGGCTAAAACCGAGGAATGCCTGAGTCATCTGCAGTTGATCAGCAATGACAAGGACGCCATCGACTGTTTGCTCAGCACACTGCTCAAGCTGGCCAACAAGGCTGATGCCCTGGCGTTGGCGGCCGTGTCTGAATTTTCTCTGCATATTCATGGCCTGCTCAACCACGCACAGAACACCATGAGTCTGCACGACGAGGCGCTGAGTGCCCTGAAAGACTGCCTGACCCTGGTTGCCTGGCAACTCGAACTCATCGACCAGACCACCGGACAGCTCAGTCTCGACGACAGCGAACAGGTCACCCTGATCGAAGCCTTTGCCTTTCAGGTCGGGCAAAGCCGGTTTCAACCACCTGTCAACTCCAGGCCCTTCACCCTCGTATCCTATTCAGAGCGACAGGCCTGAACTTGCCAAACCATGCCGCATGGCGTGTTTTGGTTATCAATACCGCGCTGTAACTTGAGTGCGCACATGTCGCAAATGAATATTTCGTAGCTATAAGCGACACTTTTAAACAACCGGTATTTTGCGACGGCAACAACCAACTTGTTCCATTATGGAAGCATCGTCAAAACGACTGGATTCCTGACTTTTCGGACATACATACGGACGCGACCAACGGTATCTTAGGTGCTACTATGCCGCCTGTTAGTTGACGCCAATTAATGGCAGTGTGATCGCAGCCGAATACAGGTCGCTGCAGTTCGCAGCTGAACTCGTCGGCGCTCCACATAAAAAAACAGGGGCCTGTCAGCCAGCATGACCGGTCAGCCCGCAGCGAACATCCATTGGCTCCATCCGCTATGCACGCCAGCCTCAAGTCAATCGCCACGTGGCCACCCTCCCGAGCAAATGCACGCCTATTCACGCTGTTGCTATGTGCCTGCTCGACCCTCGGCAGTTTGCTGGTCCATGGCTTGTCCATTCCGTTGCCCCTGTCATTGCTGGTGCTCAACGTTGCCGCGCTGACCAGTGTTGCCGTGCAGTACTGCCTCTCGCGCAAATCGATCAAATTCCAGCCTCAGGAACTGGCGGACCGGTTGTTGCAGGTCCAGGAAAACGAGCGTCACCGGCTGAGCCGCGAACTGCATGACGACATCGGTCAATTGCTGACCGCCGCCAAACTGCAAAGCGACTGGCTCAAACGCCGGATGCCCGAAGAGCTCCAGGGACAATGCACGGTCCTCTGCGACACGCTGGAAGAAACCCTGGCCAAAGTTCGTGACGTATCCGCCATTCTCAATCCCCGGCAGTTGACCAGCCTTGGACTGGAAGCCAGTCTGCGGGCACACCTGCTCAAGACCCTGGCCAACACCCCGGTGCACTGGAGCCTGGAATGCCAGCAGCGCCTGACCGGCATACCGGAGGAAATGGCAGTGGCGGCTTTCCGTATTACCCAGGAAGCGGTCACCAACATCCTGCGACATGCCCAGGCCAAGAACCTTCTGGTATGCCTGCAGCGCCTGCCCCAAGGCCTGAAGTTGCAGATCAGCGATGATGGTCAGGGTTTCGCGCCCGCAACAGACCCAGGTCGTGAAGGGCAGCGCGGTATGGCCGGGATGTCGGAACGGATCGATCAACTGGGCGGCACACTGTCCGTTACCAGCGAGCCGGGCAAAGGCACTCAAATCGAAGCTCTTTTTCCCTGGGCGCCCCGTGCGCTCGAACGGGCCAGTTCGAATAAGGTTATGCATTGACTTGTAATTTACTACTGGTGGATGACCACTCGCTGATCAGGGCTGGCGTGCGCGCCCTGGTAATGGATCTGCCCGGCTATGCCGTCATCGGTGAGGCCAGTGACGGCTCGCAGTTGCTCGAAATGGTTGGGCGTCTGTCCCCGGATATTATCCTGCTGGATATTTCGATGCGCCAGACCGGCGGCCTAGAAGCCTTGCAGCAACTCAAGCGGGTGCGCCCGCAGAGCAAGGTCCTGATCCTCTCGATGCACACCGACCCTGCCCTGATCATGCAGGCGCTGGAATCCGGAGCCCATGGCTACCTGCTCAAGGACACCACGGCGACCGAACTCGAGCACGCGCTGGAAGCCTTGCGCAACAACGAGCGCTATCTGAGCCCGGCCATTGCCCACACGGTGATCACTCAGGCACTGACCCGAAACCAGAAGCACCCACCCGAACCTGCCGACTCGCACAACCTGACGGCACGCCAGCTGGAAATCCTGCGGTTGATCGTTCGCGGAAAATCCACCCGAGAGATCGCCAACGGCCTGGGGTTGAGCGTCAAGACCGTCGAAACCCACCGCTCGCAGATCATGAAGCGCTTGCAGATCTACGATGTGGCCGGCCTGGTGTTGTTTGCCGTGCGTGAACAAATCATCAGCCTCGATGACTAGGCACTTCACTGTCGCGTAACAACGGCGAATTCTCAGGCAGATGCACGAGTAACGCCGCCGGGCGAACCGAGAAACGCAGGCTGTCCCCTTCCAGCGGTTCACCATCAAGGTTGATGTACAGCCCTTCCGAAACCTTGATCTCGACCCAGGGCAGGCGCGCCCGAACAAACATGCTGTCGATGCCAAAGCCTTCGGTCAGCAGGTTTTTCAAAGTGCCGACCACTTCCTGCGGTGTCGGCAGGATGCTGATATCCAGCAAACCGTCATCAACCAGTGCCTGCGGGCACAATTCCCGCCCGCCTCCGGCCTGCCGACCATTGCCGATGCCCAGGGCCAGCAGATCGCCGCGCCAGTGAAAGTCCGGCCCCTGCAATTCACCGTACGCGGTATGCAGCTCATTGAAGCGTGACAAGCCGGTGAACAGATACGCCGCACCGCCGAGGATTTTCTTCAGATCCTCCGGGGTGTTCGCTGTGACATGACTGCCGAACCCACCGGTCGCCATGTTCAGGAATATCTGCCCATCAACCTCCCCCAGATCAATGGCAGTCGGCACGCTATCGAGCAGCTCCAGCGCCTGATCGGGTTCCAGGGACACACCCGCCGCACGCGCAAAATCATTGGCGGTACCTAGCGGCATCAATACCAGGCTGGCTTTTATCGAATGCTGCGCCATAGCCTCGGCAATATCGCGCAAGGTGCCATCGCCACCGCCGGCAATGATGTATCGATACCCGGCCGCCAACGCTTCGCCCACCAGCCTTTGCGCATCGCCGGCTTCCCAGGTCAATCGAACAGCCAGCTCCCGACCTCGCTCACGCTGGCTTTCGACGGCGGTGCGAACCGCCTCGTTGAGCGCTTGCTTGCCATGCAGAATCAATAGCGCCTTGCGATCGCTCATTACTCACTCCCGGTTTGAATGGCATCTGGGAGATGTTGACCGCGAAGGCTCCGGTAAAAGTCGCCAGAAATCGAATTATTTCCAGTCGGAAAGTCTTGGCCCCCACACGGCAGGACTTTTCTTACAAAACGTTAGGAATCGGCTCAATTGACCGAAAATCTGAATTGGTAGACTTTGAGGATCCAGCTGGACATCACAAGGACGTGCCATGCAACACCAAAACCTCGCATCACCGGCCATCCTGGTCTTGCCGCTCGCAGATAACAAAAATACAGGCCATCGAGCTGAATGCCGCAATAGCACAAAAGCCACGGGAGAAATTGATATGGAACCTCGCGTCACCGAGCTGGAAACACACCTCAAGTGCATACGCCGGGACATTGAAGAAACCCGGGACGACGTCAAATCCATCAGGCACCGGCTTGTCTATTCCGCCTGCGGAACAGCTGTGATCCTCTGTCTCCTTGGCTGGATCGCCAATAGCCGTTTCGAGCAGGTCATTTCATTGCTTCTGGCCCATTGAGTGGCCCCCCCACACAAGACCCGACTCAATCAACCGGGTCTTGTGTGACAACGCCGCTGAAGCTATCAGCTCAGGACTTCGCTCAACGGAATGAAGAAAACGCTATCGCCCTGAACCAGCGTGCGACCTTCCAGGACCTCTACCAGTCCATCAGCCCAGGCAGCGCTGCGCAGAACACCGGAACTCTGGTTTTTGTAGATCGTCGCCCTGCCGCTTTCCAGCCGTCCGCGCAAATACTCACGCCGATTGCCTGGCTGGAGCCAGTCAAACCCTGCCGGCACCTGCACCTTCAGCGGCTCAACGTCCATTACCCCCTGACGGCGCAAGAGATAGGGCCTGGTCAACAGGGCAAAGGTCACGAGGGTCGATGCGGGATTGCCCGGCAAGCCAATCACCGGCACACCGCGAAAATGCCCGAACGTCAGCGGTTTACCGGGCTTGATGGCGAGTTTCCAAAGCGTCAGTTCGCCCTCCTCGCGCAAGGCGATGCCCAGAAAATCGGCTTCCCCCACCGATACGCCACCGGTCGAGAGGATCAGGTCGACATCTTTCAACTCACCTAATCGGGTGCGAGTGGTTTCCAGATTGTCCGGCAGAATTCCCGCGTCGACGACCTCACACCCCAAACGCTGCAACCAGCTGCACAACAACACCCGGTTACTGTTGTAGATCTGTCCTGGCCCCAGGGTCTGCCCCGGCTCAATCAACTCGTCGCCGGTAGACAGCACCGCCACGCGCACCTTTCGAACCACCTCCAGCTCAGCGCATCCCAGGGAGGCAGCCAATCCTTGCTCGATCGGCCCCATCTGCGTACCTGCTGGCAGAATCAGCTCACCGACAGTGGTTTCCTGGCCTTGCGGACGGATGTTCTGGCCTTGGGTCAAGGCTTGAGTGAAACGTACTCGCTCATCGGCCTGAACCTCGGCGTTCTCCTGCATCTCGACGCAATCGGCACCGGCGGGAACAGGCGCTCCGGTGAAAATGCGCGCACAGGTTCCTGGCTGCAACGGATCGGGGGCCTGGCCGGCAAACACCTTCTGACTGACCGGCAACGGCTCTCCCGTCCAGTCGACCATGCGCAAGGCATAACCATCCATGGCACTGTTAGGCCAAGGCGGCAGATCAAGCGTCGATACCAGATCTTGCGCCAGTACACGCCCCTGTACCTGCGCCAACGGCAAGCGTTCACGCTCGACAATCCTTGAAGCCTCGGCCATTTCCAGCAAGCGCGCCAACGCCTGCTCGACAGGCATCAGGCTGCCAGACTTGCCAGGCTTACCCACGGGATTCACAAGGCGCGGCCTGTTTCAAATGAGGCACGAAATTGCACGGCCGATGCCGCGCATCCAGCTGCTCGGCCAAAATGCCGTCCCAAGCGGTGCGCACGGCATTGGTCGAGCCCGGCAAGCAGCAAACCAGCGTGCCGTTGGCCAGACCGGCCAACGCCCGGGACTGAACGGTCGAGGTACCGATATCGGCAACCGAGATCTGACGGAACAGCTCGCCAAATCCATCGACCTGTTTGTCCAGCAGGCACGCGACGGCTTCCGGCGTGCTGTCACGTCCGGTAAAACCGGTGCCGCCGGTGATCAGCACCACCTGCACGACATCGTCGGCAATCCAGTTGGCGACTTGCGCGCGAATTTTGTAGAGGTCATCTTTGAGCAACACCCGGGCGGCCAGGTAATGACCGGCAGCGGTCAAGCCATCGACAAAGACCTGACCTGAGGTGTCGGTTTCCAGCGTGCGGGTATCGCTGACAGTCAACACTGCAATATTCAGCGGTGCGAAAGGTACATCAGCCTTGGCTTTCATAGGCTCGTCCAGTTGTAGGAGAAACAGCCCGGTGTTATATCACAGCGCTCCGTTTTTTCGCCGCCCCCATGGAGGCTTGCCATGACCACGAATTCACAATTGCCACCCTGCTCCATTCTGCTCCTGGCGGGCGGCCGCGGCCAACGTATGGGTGGGCGGGATAAAGGGTTGCTGGACTGGCACGGCGAACCGCTGATTGTGCATCTGCATCGCAAGACCCGCCCGCTGACCGATGACCTGATCATCTCCTGCAATCGTAACCCTGAGAAGTACGCCCCCTACGCCGACCAGTTGGTCCACGATGATGAAGGTGACTTCCCCGGGCCGCTGGCCGGTATTCGCGCAGGCCTGAAAGCTGCTCGCCATACCCATCTGCTGGTCATGCCCTGTGACGTTCCGGGCATTGATGCGGCGCTGATCGGCAATATGCGCGCGGCCGCCAACCTGCATCCGGACAAGCCGCTGATGGTGCGGCATGATCACCACTGGGAGCCGTTGTTGTGTGTGATTCCCGTGCTACACAGGGCAGCATTCGAAAATGCCTGGAACGAGGGTGAGCGCAGCCCTGGCCGGTTGATGCGCAATCTCGGCGCGACCGCGCTGCAATGCCCCGACAACGACCCTCGGCTGGCAAATCTCAACACGCCGGAACTTTTAAGCGGTCATGACACTGTGTCAGACTGATATCGATCAGGAACTTGCGCGGACGCTGCACGTCTCAAGTTCAGCAACCACAGAATTCTTATTCGGAGACACAACTCATGACTCAACGGACCCTCGCCACTTTCATGCTCGCACTGGGCCTTGCCACCCTCGCCGGTTGTGCATCGCCTACAGTGATCACCTTGAATGACGGTCGCGAAATCCAGGCCGTCGACACGCCGCAATTCGACAAGGATTCCGGTTTCTACGAATTCGAACAGCTCGACGGCAAGCAGACCCGCATCAACAAAGATCAGGTGCGGACCGTCAAGGAACTGTAATCCCGACGCCGCCGGATACACAAAAGCCCGCTTGATGCGGGCTTTTTCATGCCTGGAGAACAGCGCTTCAGGATCGCGTCCCGATCACCATTGCAGGGTGATTTCACTCTCGAACTCACGCGCCTGGCCCGTGACCGGATCGATAAACTTCAGCCCCTGAGCCAGCAACTTCAAAGGATTGGCGTAGTCATCCTGCGCATCCTTGAGCACTTCGGGGTAAAACGGGTCGTTGCAGATAGCGGCTCCCAACGCCGCCATATGTACCCGTAGCTGATGTTTCTTGCCCGTCACCGGATAAAGACCATAACGCCAGAGCTCCCCCAGTTTCTCCCTGACTTCGACCGCCGTCTCTGTATTGCTGGCACCCGGGCCTTCCTGCATGCGGAAGAACGGTTCGCCATCGACCAGTCGGCTTTTATGCACCAACGGAAAAGCCAGGCCGGGCAGCGCCTTTGCGATGGCCTCGTAGCGCTTTTCGATCTGCCGGGTTGGAAACAACGCCTGATAAGCCGAACGGGTCTGCGGATTGGCGGAAAACAGCACCAGCCCCGCGGTGTGCCGGTCGATGCGATGCAATGGCACCAGGTGCGGATTGTCCAGGCGACGGATCAAGCGCCGGAGCAGCGTTTGTTCGACGTATTCGCCAGCCGGGGTCACCGGCAGGAAATGCGGCTTGTCGGCGACCACCAGGTGCTCATCCGCGTACAGAATCGACTCGATCACCGGGATCGGTTTTTCATCCGGCACTTCGCGAAAGTAATGAATCCGCAAACCTTCCCTGTAGGCCAGGTCGAGGGCAATCGGCATGCCCTGCCCATCGAGGACCCGGCCACGGGCAATTCTGTCCAGCCATTGTTCACGACCGATGGCGCTGAAATGCTCGCACAGGCAATCGACAACGGTCTGCCACGGGCCAGGTGGCAAGTAGAGCGTACTGGCCTGACTGTGTGCCGCGGAAAAAGAAGAAGTGGACATACGAAAGCTCTAACCTCAGTGCAGAGCGGCATTATCCAACAGCAAGGGGAATGAACCTAGGGGCCGTTCTCAATTAGTTTTCCCGGCGCGGCGTGAAAACTAATTGAGAACGCCCCCTAAGATTCCTCAAGCCGTGATCTGCGCGCGCGCCACCGCTTCGGTGTACTCCTTGAGCCAGCGCAGTACATCGACCGCCTCCCAGCGGGCGGGATCATACAGGGCGTACAACAATCCCTGATAACCCACGACATCGAGTTGCCGGTGATAACCCGCGCGTTGAAACAAGGCTTCGATTTCTGCGAAACAGGTATTGAAATGCGTTTTGTTGAAGGGCGTTTTCCCCTCGGTCACCAGACCATCCAGGCGCAACTCAAGGACAGCCTCGCGCACGACGTCCGCAGACATCCGGTTCACGCTATTCTTCAACTGTTCGACATTGACCACGATTCATCCCTCTCACGCCCGGGCTTGCCTGCTCACTCCCGAAAATCAGGACCGGCAAGACAGGCACTTCGAATAACTGTATACACATACAGTATCCGATCAACGCCGAATAAGCCAAGGGGATCAATCGTAAAGTTCGACAGGCGGGACATGCCACCAACGCAAAAACCGCTCAACCCAGGAACGCCACCACCTGATCGGCACTGAAAGGCCAGCCCAGTTCAGCACCGGTATCGACGCGCCGCAGCACCGGAATACGCAGGCTGTAAGCTGCGAACCAGCTTTCATCGTCAGCGATATCCACCAGTTCCACCAGCAGGCCGCGCTCGACGAACTCCATCAACATGGCTTCGGCTACTTCACAGAGATGGCATCCAAGGGTGCCGAACAGCTGACATTCGGGAAGCATGAGCGCTCAACCAGAAAATGAAGTGATCATTCTAGGCCTGCCCCGAAAAACCGTCGAGCCATTGCGGCCCCTGCCATGATGCCGCAGGCCATGAAAAGACCTGAATCAGTCCTGGCTCACGGCGCCGATCTTGTGGATCGACAGGTCCGCGCCGTAATACTCTTCTTCCTGACTCAGGCGCAATCCATGCAGCGCCTTGATCACGCCATACACCGCAAACCCGCCGGCCAGTGCCACAGTGATGCCCAGCGCAGTGCCGATCAACTGGCTGATCAGGCTGACCCCGCCCAAC
>NZ_JAGYGG010000033.1:0-63113 GCF_019947335.1 Pseudomonas sp. BF-R-24 | reverse complement strand
GGCGTTGTGTCAGTCGACAACATTGCTGGCAATGCCGACGCCTTCGCGAGCAAGCCCGCTCCCACAAGGGATCACCGAATCCACCATTGACTGCGTCAATAGTCACCATCAATTCAATGAAGTTCTCTTAAAAAATCCCCGGCGTAACATCTGCTCCATACCAACCCATAAGCACCCCGGAGCACACGATCATGAAACGCCAAACCCTTCTCGGCATCGCTTTCTCGGTTTTCGCAGTTAACGCTTTCGCCGCTACCTCTGCTCAACCTGTGGTCGCCGAAGGCGGCTCGGATCGTCTGATTGAAAGCCGTGTGGCCGAGGGTGGTTCCGATCGCCTGATCGAAAACCGCGTCGCTGCGGATGGCTCCGACAAGCTGATGCAGAACCGCGTCGCCGAAGGTGGCTCGGACAAACTGCTGCAGAACCGTGTTGCCGAAGGCGGTTCCGACAAGCTCCTGCAGAACCGCGTTGCCGAAGGTGGCTCTGACAAACTGCTGCAGAATCGCGTTGCCGAAGGTGGCTCGGATCGTCTGATCAAGAATCGCACTGCCTGAACAAGTTGCTCTACCACTGCCCCACAAAAAAACCGGCCTGATCAGCCGGTTTTTTTTGTGTTGTTCAGCCTGACGGTACCTTGAGATCCCCAGGCCAGGCTCTCGACAGTCTCACTGCTGCTGGCCCGTTGAGCATCCAGCAGCACATCCAGTGTCGTGAGGAACAGGTCATGGCTCATGATGCCGGTGCACACCGTTGATAGAATCTGATTCCCCGCCTCGTCTTTTAGAGTGACCTTCTCACTCCACGCATTTAAATCGACAGAAGAAAGGGTCGATACCGGGACTTTCCGCCCGTCAACTTCCAGAAACTCGGGTGTCACAAGAATCGTTTGTGTGACGACATTCAGGAAATCCCCTGCGATTCGCTTGCGCCAGACTTGCCCGGTCGGCACATACTTGAAAGTCACAGCGGCGCCAGACTCAAGCTTGTTCATCACAACCGGCAGACGCTCGCGGACGTGTAACTCACGCACCAGTTGCTGGAAATTCTGAAAGCCTTTCAGCGACTCGATAACCCGATGAAATGGCTCACTTTCATTACGCCGATACGCCAGGTTGGTGATCAGGCCAGTGAATGCCGTTTGCCCCGAACTGAACAGGTAAAGATCTTCAATTTCAGCAAACGCCGTAAATTGTTGCTGCTTTCCAGTGACAGCAACAATACCGTGCTCGTAAACCTCATAATGGGTCCCGCGCAACTTCCTCTGCCACGAATAAAGCCCGAACAGGACCACCGAAATGACGACCAGCAGGCCACTGACGGAGTAGATCAGCAACTGCGGGCTGGAACCACGACTGGTGTTCGCCCCGGAACTGCCCGCTGGCAGTATGGTACCCAGGTACAGCACAAATCCCGCCAGGCACAACAAGACGACTGCGAACAACAGCATGAAGACTAGAAAGCCTTTGCCGTGGCGGAAGGTAGTGATCAGTTGACCTGTCACTGTTGGAGCGGGTGTGGGTGATTGCTGCATGAGAGGGTTACTTCCCTAGTAGTTGGTTTTATAAAACGCCGTAATCCAGACGACTATGTCTCATTGAGAGGCGTTGCCTGCGAATACACTGTCGACTCCATTGCAATCCTTCAGATACAGGTTGTACGGTTCAGGCCATTGCTCACAGAGTCAAAGGACTGTCCAAATTATTTAGCATCTCGCTGGATGGAATGATTCATTTTCCACATCATTTGTCATTGCTCATCATGCTTATAGCCACCGTTTCTTGCTGTGTTCATCGCTTCACGCCCTTTACCGACAAAACGGTTCAAATCACTGAGCAGACACTGCATTTGAGAACAGGCGTTTAGGCCCTGCCCCTCTTGTCCCAACCTTCGATCATTTGGGCGGTTTAACTCAGTCTGTCTACAATTGGTTTGGCAGTTACCTGCCAGACTTGGATTTTTTATAACTAAAAATCATCCCATGGTGCATACCGATAATCATCATCTATCTTTTTAAAGGTAAGACCATGGATTTTTTTATTAACACACTCCTTAAAGAAGCGATCTGAGCAAACAACCTCATGAATCTCTTCAAAATAGAACAAGTCAGATTCGATATTTTCCGAGACGACAAGTTTATCAATACGCTCATAATTTTGACGTTTAAAATCGTCTGACTTCACATTACTATCCAGCATGAAAGAAGAATTATCCAAATCCATAGCTCTCAGCCTTTCGACAACAGCGAAGAAAAAATATGATTTATCTTGCTCAATCACCCCTTGAGTAAAAAGTTCAACTGGTCTGCTAACGTACTTGCATTCGAAAGCATCGCAGACGTCCAAAAAATCTTTGGACGCCAAAAAATGATCCGGCAACCAATCTGCCGTTAATTGCGAAACATCAGCCATAGCTCGATAGCAGGAACTTAAAGAACCTTGCACCGGGTTTTCGGAGGGATAGTGAAAGGTTGGCAAATCGGGAACCCAACTCAAATCAAAGAAATATGGCGCACCCTCACCATCCGGCTCATAACTAATGATATATATATCGTTCATTTTTCCACCTTTAAAGCAACCGACCGGTTATGGCGTCAAGTTTAAATAGCCCACCTTCTAGACCCTGAGCAGCCCACGCTTGGACATTCTTCACGCCAAGCGCCAGATCTATATCAGTTAAACTATTTAGGTTGTTGTTAAGTTTTACCAACTTGTTTTTTACAGCTTCAGTGTATTGGCCGTGATTCGACCAGTGCCCTGGCATGCCAGTAGTTTTTGCTAGATCTTTTGAGCCAGGCAGGAAAATCCCATTGGACGCCCCATCCGGATCCCAACCAATTTTCTTCAACCTACCAAACATATTTTTGAACTGAGTGCTTTTTATCAGTTCTTCGGGTATCAAATGGTGATTCGCCATTCCATCGCCGGGGCTTGCTCCCATGTTGTTACCTAACTTCGTAGAACACCAACCTAATGGATCAACCCAGTTATTAGGGCTTGGTGCATACGAGTAAAAATTCATGCCTCCTGATAAAGAAATCGGATCCTGCGTAACAAACCGTCCCACCTCCGGATCGTAATACCGAAACGTGTTGTAGTGCAGCCCCGTCTCGTCATCGAAATACTGCCCCTGAAACCGCAGGTTCTGCTCGACGTCATTGACCGCCAGCTTTTCCACCGCCCCCCACGCCTTGTACGTCGCCTGCCAAACAATCCGCCCCTCTCGGTCTGTCATCTCCAGCGGCGTACCAATCTGATCGGTATGGAAGTAGTAAAGCTGCTGCTCTTCACCTTCCGCCTGATCGACCCGCGCCAGCGGCGCATAACTCCCCGGCTCATAGAGGTACAGACGGCTCTGCCCCGGACGCTCTTCGCGCAGCATGCGCAGACCTTGCCAGAGGAAACGCTTCTGCTCGGTCTGACCATTGACCTGCGAAACCTTGGCAACCCGCCGGCCCAGGCTGTCGTACCGATACGCACCGGTACTTTCCAGCTTGCCATTGACCAGCGTCTCGGCCCGGACCAACCGATTCTCACAGTCATAACGAAACGTCTGCAGCGTGCCCATGCCGCTGCGTTTTTCAATCAGGTTGCCCCACGCATCGTAGGCATATTCCTGATCCCGCCAGCGCTTGAGGCGGTTGTCCTTGACGTGGTCAAACTGGCTGGTGTTGAAGTTCAGCCGGTTCGCCGCGGCGTCGTAGCGGAATTCTTCGCTGTCGAGCAACTGGCCGGTGTCGCGGCTGTGCAACTGGCCGTTGGCTTCGTATTGGTACTTGATCTCGCCGCGCAGTTTGTCGAGGGTGCGGGTCAGTTCGCCGGCCGGGTCGTACTGGTGGCGGCGGTGGATCGGGTTGTAGGCGTGCTCCACCAGCAGGTCGGGCTGGATGCCGGGGTTGTGCAGGCGCGAGAGTTTTTCCGCCGGCAGGCGCGAGGCGAACTGCCAGCTCTTGCGGCCCAGGGCGTCGTAGCCGAAGCAGCTGGTGAGCGTGCCCTGGGTGCGCAGGACTTCGCGGTGCAGGTCGTCGCGCTCGATGTCGCTGATCAGCTGGCCGTCGAGGTTGAGCTGGTGCAGGTGGCCGCTGCCGTAGTACAGGTGATTGAGGTGTTGGCCGGTGGGCAACGTCAGGGTGGTGAGGTTGCTCAGTGGATCGTAGTCGTAGGACAAGGCGCCTTGCGCCGTGGTCTCCTGGATCAGGCGACCGAACTGGTCGTAGACACATTCTAATTGGGTCGCCGGGAGCTTGGCTCAAATAGAAAAACGATATCGTTGGCGAGAGACAAAAACACGGTAGCTGAAAGGACACTTCAGCCACCGGATACCTCATTATTAAAGATTCTGATGAATGTGATTCTAATAGTTACATGCAAGCAGTTCCAAACCGCCTCCTAACCTTAGAATCGAATAAGCCACGAAAAACTAATAAACACCCCCTTCAACCTAATTCAAAAAAACTTTCCAAGAAGTCGTTAAAATTTGTCCATTGGGGTTTGAGCCCCCCCTGCTTAAATTCGGATAATGAACCGCCAAGAGAAAGCTCGACAACTTCACCAGTGAGCTTATTATAAAAAAAACCACTCTCACCCTCAAAACTATCAAGTGGAAGATATTCAATAGGAACCCCTAGCGTTTCATGAGTTCGTTTCAGCGCCAGATCAAAGTTGGTATTTTTTGAAAACCAGCAAATTTGATATATCTCTTTGCCACGATTCATAAAAGTCGGCCCATCCTCAACGTGAAGATAGAACTGACTGAAATCGCTTGACGTATCAACGCCAATTTTTTTTAATTCTATTTCATAATCAGCGCTGACGTCATCATACCACCAACCTTGTTGCTTACAATAATCTATCAATTTTTTCGAAATCATATGCTAACCCGCAACTCATAGCCCAGTTAGAACGTCCAGAGTTTCGATTATTAATTCGCACCATCTAATAAATCTTTCAACCCCCACTGAACAAATCTCTCGGGCGGTGCGCAGCACGCACACCGCCTGACCTTTGCCATCGGTGTGCGTCAACGCTAGGTCTAGGACGTTATAAGTGAGCGGTTTGGCATTACCTTCCGCACCGTTCTAAATTGCCTCGGAATAATGCTAAATTTTCAAATACCAAAATTAGCCGAACAACAACGACTAAAAAACCTTGAATGCATCATTCTCATAGTAAAACTTAAACGCCTCAAAATAATCCTCTACCGTCGCGGCCGCCATCAACTGTTGATTTGCATTGGAAATCACATCCTCAATCATGGGAGTATCCAATGTTTCTTTCCAGCCATCGCTCGCCACTTGTGGCGGTAAATAGTCGGCTGACCCAGGAGGAAAATCTCGGCTATCTAATGAAAATGCCCCCCTCGTATCTAACGTCCATGGCGCATTTGGCAAATAAAACCATGAATCTGGTATTACATGTATACCTTCCAACACTTCCCTAATACTATATGTTTTCACATTCACCTCAACACGCTGAATTTTGCAGTTTTTTAAAACTACTGTAATCTACGTGATTACTCCAGTGTCCCGGGAGATTGAGTGTTTTTGCCAATTCTTTTGTTCGTGGCCGCTCGATACCGTTTGAGGGGCCACCAGGCATAAACCCTGTCGATTTTGCCTTATCAAACATTTGGGGCTATTTCTTCATTATTTCTTTAGGAATGATATGACGTGGAGTGACGGATTTTTCGCACAAAGCCAGAATCATCAAAAAAGTAAAAAACAAAAAAACTTTAAATCTCCTCTATAAAAGCCGGCGCACCACCCACACACTTAACAATCAAATCATAGAACTCAACAAAACTCCCAGAGACAAAAAACAAGTTCCCAGAATCGTTCTGCTCCGGGATGTCAAAATCATTCTTTAAATCAGACTCATGAAGATGAGTTCTATCCCAATAATAAACTCCTTTTTCGCCACGTTTACCAACCATTACGTAAGGATTTCCTCCTCCATCCTCGCCAATAGCGACAGCCTCGTCGAGAAAATCAAGCTCCTCAATAAATTCCTTGTTAAAACAAATTACATCATTACAATCTTCCTCTGGCAAAAGTCCAAAAAAACGATCAAAACTAATAACCCCTTCATCAACAGCACTTAATGGGATCTGCGCGTAATCAGGCGCTGTCAAGTAAAACCCATTCATTTTGCATAAAAAATCTCTATACCCAACTGGGAGCGCCCTATTAATTTCCACTTCAATATAATCAACATCTGCAGACTTCAATCCTGACTTATACACTACTGGCATACTACACCTTACCTTAGCAAGTGGATTTCATATTTTTCACTCCACCGGAGTGAGTGAACCTGTTGTGAATTTTTTTAGGAACTTCCTGCATCGTTTTCATATTTTCATGATGATGCCAAGTATTCTTCGTGTAATCTGCACTTCCTTTAGGAGCAAGCGCATCAGCCTTTCCGAAATCCCCACCCGGATTTTTTCCGTGATTTCCTTTCAAGTCCGGAACATCAATCTGTTGACGTTCGAACGGTGTAAAGTCTGGATGTCCATTCGGGTACCTGACACTGTTGCCCTCCCAATCACTGTATACCCACGTCCGCCCTTCAATTTCTGAATGTACCGAACCGCCTTTCTCCAGCCATTTTGATATATCTGGTGAATGAGACGGTTTTGCGCTCCAACCCCAAGGATCGATCCAAGCGATTGGATTCGCAGCGTATTGGTAAAGGTTGAAGCCACCCAACAACCCAATCGGATCCTGCGTTACAAACCGCCCCACCTCCGGATCGTAATACCGAAACGTGTTGTAGTGCAGCCCCGTCTCGTCGTCGAAATACTGCCCCTGAAACCGCAGGTTCTGCTCGACCTCATTGACCGCCAGCTTTTCCACCGCCCCCCACGCCTTGTACGTCGCCTGCCAGACAATGCTTCCGTCCGCGTCGGTCATCTCCAGCGGCGTACCAATCTGATCGGTATGGAAGTAGTAAAGCTTTTGCTCTTCACCTTCCGCCTGATCGACCCGCGCCAAGGGCGCATAACTCCCCGGCTCATAGAGGTACAGACGGCTCTGCCCCGGACGCTCTTCGCGCAGCATGCGCAGGCCTTGCCAGAGGAAACGCTTCTGCTCGGTCTGACCGTTGACCTGCGAAACCTTTGCCACCCGCCGGCCCAGGCTGTCGTACCGATACGCACCGGTACTTTCCAGCTTGCCGTTGACCAAGGTCTCAGCCCGCACCAGGCGATTTTCACAGTCATACCCAAACGTCTGCAGCGTGCCCATGCCGCTGCGCTTTTCAATCAGATTGCCCCACGCATCGTAGGCATATTCCTGGTCGCGCCAGCGCTTGAGGCGGTTGTCCTTGACGTGATCAAACTGGCTGGTGTTGAAGTTCAGCCGGTTCGCCGCGGCGTCGTAGCGGAATTCTTCGCTGTCGAGCAACTGGCCGGTGTCGCGGCTGTGCAACTGGCCGTTGGCTTCGTATTGGTACTTGATCTCGCCGCGCAGTTTGTCGAGGGTGCGGGTCAGTTCGCCGGCCGGGTCGTACTGGTGACGGCGGTGGATCGGGTTGTAGGCGTGCTCGACCAGCAGGTCGGGCTGGATGCCGGGGTTGTGCAGGCGTGAGAGTTTTTCCGCCGGCAGGCGCGAGGCGAACTGCCAGCTCTTGCGGCCCATGGCGTCGTAGCCGAAGCAGCTGGTGAGCGTGCCCTGGGTGCGCAGGACTTCGCGGTGCAGATCGTCGCGCTCGATGTCGCTGATCAGTAGGCCGTCGAGGTTGAGTTGGTGCAGGTGGCCGCTGCCGTAGTACAGGTGATTGAGGTGTTGGCCGGTGGGCAACGTCAGGGTGGTGAGGTTGCTCAGTGGATCGTAGTCGTAGGACAAGGCGCCTTGCGCCGTGGTCTCCTGGATCAGACGGCCAAGCAGATCGTAGGAGAATTCGAGCTTTTCTTCGCTGACGCCGATTTGCTTGCCCTGCGCGGTTGGCAGGCGCTGGATCGATAGCAAGCGATCGCCATCGTCATATACATAATCCTGCCGCGCGTCGGCATTGAGCTTGGCCAGCAACCGGCCAATGCGATCGCGCTCGAATTCGGTGCGGCGCTGTGGCCGCTCGCCGCGTTCGCCGTAGCCGGTTTCGTCGACCTGGGTCAGATGCCCGCCGAGGTTGTAGCTGAAGCGCCGGGTCAGGTTGTCGATGCGTTTTTCTTCGATCAACCGGTCGGACGCATCGTAGGCGAACTGGTACGCCGCGTTGTTTTCGTTGATCAGTGCGGTCAGGCGAATCGCCGGGTCGTATTCGTAGCGGATGCGCTGGCCCTTGGCGTCCTGACGACTGCTCGGCAGGCCCCGGGCGGTACGCAGCAGCCGGGTGGTCTGGCCTATGCCATTGGTGTGCGTCAGCACCTGGCCGAGGGCGTTGTAGGTGAACAACTCGGCACTGCCGTCCGGATGACGGATGCGCAGCACTTCGCCGTCGGGCTTGCGTTGCAGTTCGGTGGTCTGGCCCAGCGCGTCGGTGACGGCGACCAGGTGCTGACGCTCGTCGAAGCGGTACGTGGTGTTCTTACCCGAGCAATCCTGGAAGCGTTCGACCTGGGCCAGGGTGTTCCACCACAGGTATTTGGACTTGCGGGTCGCATCGATGATGGTGTGTGGCAGGCCGTCATCGCCGTTGAGGTATTCGGTGGTATGACCGAGGGCATCGACTTCGGCTATGAGGTTGCCCTTGTCGTCGTAGCGGGCTTGCCAGGTGCTGCCGTCAGGGTAGTCCACCTGGGTGACCAGCGGGGTCAGATGGTGATAGCGGTATTTGATCGTGCGCCCGAGCGGGTCGGTCTCTTCGAGCAGGCGTGAGTACTCGTCGTATTTGAGTTGGAGCTTGTTGCCGTCGGGCAGCGTCAGGCCGGTCATGTTGCCGGTGTCATCGATGTCGATGACGTAGTGCTCGCCACCGAAGTCGCGGCTGGCGGTGACGCGATGATCGGCGTTGTAGTGAATCTCGGCTTCGCGCCCGAGCACGTCGGTGATTCGCGTGACGCGGGCCTTGGTGTCGTAGCGGAACTGGAAACGCTCGCCATCGCTGGTCCAGTGCTCAACTACCCGCTGTTGGCCGTCGAGGTGTTCCCAGCGGTAGTTGCAGGTCAGGCCCAGGGCGTTGCTGTGGCTGGCCATTACGCCATCGATGTAGCTGAAACGGCGCAGTGAATCGCCGTTGCGGTTGATCACTTCAGCGAGCCGGCCGTTGTCGTCGTAACGGTACTGCACCAGGGTTTCAACGGCCTCGTTGTCGACCACGCGCCGGACGTCGGTCAGGCGGCCCAGCGGGTTGTCGTAATGCAGGTGCACCCGCACGCCACCGGTGGCGCTGATGTCAGTGAGCGTGCCCTCGGCGGTGCGGGTGAAATGCAGGAAATGGCCCAGGGCGTTTTCGATGCGGTGCAGCGGTACCGGGACATTGTCGTCCGCTACTTCGCCGAAGTAGAAAAAGCTGTTGTCGAGGGTTTGCAGCAGGTAGTGGCCGCCTTCGGTGCAGACCAGGTACACCTGTTCATGGGGGTTGTAGATGCGCTCCCCCGGTTGCACATCCACGAACGGAACGCTGCGCCCCTGACTGTCGGTGAGGTAAACGAAGCTGCCACTGCGACGCAGGCTTTGCTCCCAGGGCAAGACCCAGCCCTTGCCGAGCACGCTGTCGACGCTCAGGTCGCTGGCATAGAAGCGCGACCATTGGATCGGCATCAGGCCCGGCAGGCTGAAGTCGGTTTCGTCGGGAATGACCTTGCGGCCGGTGGTGGCGTCGACGGGGTTGCCGATCAAGCCTCCCACCGCACGCTCGATGGCCGGCCCGACGACGTAACGCGAGGCCACCTCACCGGCGACGAACCCGGCGGTGAATTTCAGGGCGCAGGGCATGACGGCTTTCATGCCGGCCTGGGTCCCGGCCTTGATCAGTTGGGCGATACCGCCCGCTGCGCCGGCGACTGCCATGAGGATGTCGACCGTGGTCCGCAGCCAGCCGGGGATCTCGTCGTCCACTGGCAGATAGCGGTGAGTTCCGCCACCGATGAAGACGTTGTCCGAACCGCTGGAGAGGGTCGCGCCGCAAGTCATCTTGTCGCCCTTGCGGGCGGCGGCCGTGCCATTGATGAAGACGTTGGTCGAGCCTTCGGCGACCTTTACCGGGCCGGGATGCTTGTCGCAGGCGCCCGTGCTTTGTTCGACATGGGCCGCCTTGCGGCTGTTGATGAAGACGTTGGGCGACGCGGTGACGATGGTCCCCGCGGGTGAAGAAAACATACTGCCTATCTTCTCCCCGGCCGCGGTGAGCAGGCTACCTCCGACGCCTGCGACCAAACCCGCCAACAAAGCCACGCCAAACCCACAAGTGAACGTTGCGATCGCCACCGTGGCGACCAGCGCTATGCCGAGCGCCGCGCCGATGAGAAATCCGCCCAGGGCGCTGGTGTGCGACAGTTCATCGCCAAACCTTGCGGCTTCAAACATGGCCGTTACTCCTGCGCGCTGGAGTCGGTCTTGGGGCCGCCGGGCTGGCGAGGCTGAAAGCTCGCCAGCAGGTCAATCCAGTTCTGGTTCTGCTCGCTGCTGAAGTCAGCCTGGGCTGTGGTGGAAAAAATGATGGCGCGTCCGGGCTCGATCAGAAACGCTGCCTGGCGCTGATAGAAAGGTCGGCCATCGGTCATGTAATACGCATCGATCTGCACGCCTTCTATCGGCGCCGTGGTCGACAGCGCAACGGCCTTCTTGCCCAACAGTGTGTAGCCGCGCAGCCTGGACGCGAGCATCTTGATCTGACGCTCGACGTAGGCTTTTAGCACCTCGCCGGGCAGCAATGCGTCCCGGGAAATGGTGATGCTCAACGGCGCCGGAATACTCGCCCCCAGTACAAACATGTTTACCGTGCGGTCCTGGAAACCTTGCGGCAACGCGATGCTGCCTTCCTGCAACTCATAATCCATTCTGGGTAACTTCCTTGAATCAAAAAAATTAGGCGTTCAGCGGACGGCAAGACCGTCGAGCATGCCGTCAAAATCAACCAGCCAGAGACTGAGCGCGGGCCGGGCCGGATCAATCTCGCAAGCAATAGTCAGCCATTGCACATCGTCACGTCCGGCGACAGGCACCAGGGCACCGACCAAGCGAGCGTGGCGATCGGCACGACCGGACTTGAAATGCAGATCCACGGCTTTCGCCGCACTGCCGGCCACACTGACATCGCGCTGGCGGATGATGCGCACGTCTGGATGGTCCTTGCGAAACGCCTGCACCGATGCCTCGAAAAGTTGCTCCAGGGTCTGCCCCTGCTGCACATCACGACGCTTGATCGTCAGGCTGACCGACTCGCCTTCGTGCTCGAGGGTGGTCTGGACCTCGCGAAAATTGAACCCCGTCGGGAATGCCAGGTTGAAGCCACCGAAAGTGAAACTGCAGGGCGTGTCTTGCAGCGCCACCACAGGTTCGGGTTCTGGTTCCGGCTGGGGTTCAATGACCGGCGCGTTCTGTAGTTCAATGCGTGCAGCTTCTTCCTGCGCAATGCGTTTTTCGGAAATCCGATCGTAGAGGCTGGTTCTGATCATGACGCCACTACCTCAGTCATTGACCCTGACCTCGGAACCGGTGATCTGGGTCGTTCCGGTACTCGTAGTGGTGATCGCCTTGCCCTTGATCTCGATGCCGTCCGGCGTGAGAGTGATGCTGCTGTCCCCCACCTGAAGAATGATGTGCTGTTTGGCACTGACCTGAATGAACTGGTTGTCGACCAGAATCGTCAGCGAGCCTTCCTGGACATTCATCACCGTGTCTTTCTTGATGGTTTCGGTGTGCGTGCCACCGACGGTGATCGTGCGGTTGCTGCCGACACTGTGGGTCTCGTCGACCTCGATCTCGGTGTCCATGTTGCGCTCGGCATGCATGATGATCTGCTCGGCGCCGGACTTGTCTTCGAAGCGGAAGAAGTTCGCCGTGCCGCCGTCACCCTTCATCGACCGCGTCAGGAACCCGCTTTGCGTCTTGTTTGCCGGCAGCGACCATGGCGGGGTGTTCTGGCTGTTGTAGAGGCTGCCCATGATCAGTGGACGGTCTGGGTTGCCGTCGAGGAACACCACCACGACTTCATCACCCACACGGGGAATCTGGATGCTGCCGAAACCGCCGCTAGCCCCCGCCTGGGCGACGCGGACCCAGCAGGAGCTCTTGTCGTTGTGCTCGCCCTTGCGGTCCCAGTGAAACTGCACCTTCACGCGGCCGAGTTCGTCGGTGAAGATTTCCTCCCCCGGCGGGCCGACGATGATCGCGGTTTGCGGGCCGGAGATGGTGGGGCGCGGTGTGGTGAGTTGAGGACGGAAGACGATCTTTTTGCGCACGCAGGAGAAGGCGTTGTAGTAGCTCGCCTGATGTCCGCTGAGGTAGTTGTTGTGGCCTTCGCTTTCGACGCTCATCAGCAGGAACTGACGATCCTCGGCGGGGCCTTGATCGTGATCGTAATGCTGCAGCAGTTCGAAGGTGTATCCGGGTTTCATCGCGCGGCAGTTACTGGCGCCATGAAAGCTCTTGCCCTTGAGCTCAAGCGCTTCGACCCGCAGCCGCAGCAGCGCTTCGCCTTCGTCGTAGGTACCGTGGGTGTACTGGCCGGGGAAGTCGTAGATTTCGAATACGTCGACATCGCCCTGCTTGTTCAGGCTCTTCATGGCGACCGGCAAGCGATTGGACGGCTGACGATAATCGAAAGTCTGGACCGCGATTTTCCCGGACTGCAATTGGCGGTTGCCGCTCCATTGGGTAATGGAGTCGGCGGTCTCGGTGACCGATGCCGTGTGGAAGCGGATTTGCGGCTGCTCAGGTAACGGCACCAGCGTGCTGGAGTCATCGCAGATGATCATGGTGTGGCCTTCGGCGGTGTGCTCGAAGTAATAGAACATCCCCTCTTCTTCCAGCAGACGCTGGACAAAATTGAAGTCCGATTCGCGGTACTGGGTGATGTAGGTGTAATGCTTGAGCGGCTTGCTCAGCCGGAATTCGTGGCGGGAAAACGAGGTGCACAACGCAAATACCTGGGTGACGACATCTTCCACCGTGCAGCCCTGGAAAATGCGAGTGTCGAAGCGGTTCTTCAGCATCGAGAACCAGGGGTTCAACGTCGCCGTATAACGCGCCATGCCGCCGTCGCTGCCGATGCTGGCAAACCGCGTGAGGTAGCCTGCCAGGTAACGAGGCGAGGCATCTGCCAGCTCGATTTCCAGAACCACGTGCTGGCCCATCATCGACTTCAACTCGACGCCGGAGTCCTGGCACACCAGCAGCAATTCGAAGTTGTACGCGCGCGACAGACCTTCAGTCCCCTTGAAGGACTCAAGCAACAATTGCTGTTCGGGGTTGGCGAGGTTCTTGAATTTGAACAGGCGCCGATTCTGCGGGGAAAGCATTGCGGCAAGGTCCATCAACATGTGTATCTCCTTGAAAACAGTGGAAAGCTACCGCCCTCTCTCAACCACTGCGCATAACGAATCAGATAAGAGGGTTAAAACGCTGTTTGCCACAACATTGATTAGTGTGAACACTTCGCCGCCCCATGTTTTCGGACTGCGGCATGAATCAATCTGCATGCTTTGTAAGAGACAACCTACAGAAGACTCTTCATTTTCATCGAATTAGCTTAAACGTCGAGCGAAACTGATTACACGAAATGTCACGTCAGGAACTGCGCCCCCAAGACAGTATGATAGTGCCATCACTCGGCAAAAAATTTGAGAAATTTGTCACGCGTTTGCAAGTATCACAGGCTCTCGAACGCGGGAAGGAGACACCCATGTCATGCACCGTGTCAACCCGCACGCCGTGTATGCGGTAACTTCCACGTACTTCGAACTCAGCTCAGGACAATCCCTGAAAAATAATTATCAGCCACGCTGACCGGCCAGAAACGCCGATATATCAAGGGTGAACAGGAAGTTAGCAGCCATTGTTCGGTAACTAATGCCTTATTGCCACCATTGCTGAATGCAACGCAAATAACAAAAATGGGATCCATGTTGAATTTTCTATTCCGCCCCGCAGTCTGCGGGCGCGGCTGATAGCCATCACTTTGTCAATGATGTGAAGTCGGATATTCGACAGCTCGACCGCAGCAACAAGGAAGCGCCTTACCCCCAAGGACAGTGACGAGTAAATGGATCTTTTAGCCAACGTGCCCAGCTGGGCCGATGTCGAACGCAACCTCGACCAGAAATTCAACGAGCTGAACCAGGGCGTCAATGACGGCCTGCAGAGCGTTCACGATAACTGGAACGGCTTCACCCGGCGTGTCAGCAATGGCGCGAGCCTGGCCTATGGCTACATGGGCGGTCATCGCATCGATGCGGTGCATCAGGCGATGACTCTCTCCTACCCGATCATCCAGATGGACCTCAAGCGCAAGTGGGCCTCGATTGAAATCGAGCAGATCCTGCCGGTGCTGCTGCAACTGGTCAAAGAAGTCTCGATGATTCTCGGCGGCAGCGTGGCGATCGGCACCGTGGCCGGCGGCGCAGCGGGGGCCTTCGCATTCGGCGTCGGCGCTGCCCCAGGAGCTGCTGCCGGGGCCGGTATCGGTCTGCAGGTCGGTAACCTGATTCTCATGGGCCTGGGCCTGTCCGCCATCGCCGAATACTTTTACCAGGGCCTGCCCGCCTGCCTCTCGACCTTGCAGGAAGGCATCGCTACGGCCTGGCACGCCGAAGAAGGCGTCAAACCGTCCGGCCTGGACCCCAGCGGCGGTTCTGCTGCACTGGTACAGGAACGCGTCGAACGCGCGGCACGACAACTCGCTCGCGGGCAGGAGCAACTTGTACTGCTGCTACTCACCGCCATCGTCACCTACCTGACCCGGGGACAGATGAAGGCGGGCGTGATGAACAGCATGGAAAGCATCGCGACCCGCAGTGCGAAGCTTCAGGCGGAGATTTCGAACAAGGAGCTGGCGGGTTGGCTGGCAAGGAATGAGCAGAAGTTGCTGGCTCGGGATGAGTTGCGGGTGAGGGAGCCGGCGCCGTTGGCGAAAGCGGAACTCCCCGAAACCCAAAAAACATTGGAACGTCCGGTTGAGACCAAGCGTACCCCTGCGCCGCCGCCACTAATGTCACTCAGAGATGCAGTTGGTCGACAAACTGCAGAAAGGTGGATTGCAAATGGAAGAAGAATCGCCGACCAAGCTGATCTGTCGCGTTCAAGATTGTTAACAGATGACCAGATAGGTGCTCTCCACGGCTATACGACAAATGAAGGGTATACGTGGATCAACCCTGGCTTGCGCGGCCTGACCCCGATGACAGAACAGATGGAAGCGTTTGCCGCACATGCCAAGGAAGGCTTATCCAAACTTCCTCCGTATCACGGGCCTGAAACTTACAGAGGTGCCTCTCTGTCGTCAGATATACTTTCAAAAATACGAATGGGTCACCCTACGAGTGACGGCGCGTTTTTTAGTACCTCCGCCGAGACCGGAAAAGCGTTCAACGGGAATGTTAAATATGTGATCCGCGGCACCTCGGGGCGAGACATCAGTTTTCTCTCGGGACATCCCGAAGCAGAAGTCCTGTTTGGCCCGGGCACGCAATTTCAAGTCGTTAACAAAATTGAATCAGGGCCCGTCACCCATCTTCTATACCAAGAGATCTTATGATTGACCTAAGAAGCTCAAACGAAGCGCTCACCCAATACACCGAGCGTTACGACCACCTGCTCCCACCTCCGTCTCCTCAACTGCGTCAGCGCATGGACCCTATGTTGCAGCCGGACGCACCCAGATATCCGAACAGGAAGCCTGAGTGGCTGACTTCCAGGCCTTGCAACCTCACTGAAGAGCAGGCACTGGACCGCGCAAAGGGTTGCCTGCTGGGGCTCGCGATTGGCGACGCCGTGGGTACAACGCTCGAGTTTCTGCCCCGTGATCGTGAACATGTCAGTGGCATGGTTGGCGGTGGCCCTTTCAAGCTGAAAGCGGGAGAGTGGACTGACGATACGAGCATGGCACTGGCTCTCGCAGACACTTACGTAGCAAACAATAATTTCGATTTCCTCGACTACTCGCAAAGGCTTTGTCGCTGGTACAAAAATGGCGAGAACAGCCATAACGGGAAGTGCTTTGATATTGGCAACGCCACTCGTACCGCGCTAGAAGGCCTGTTGGCGCAGGGCGTCGACTGGTACGGCAACGATCACCCATCCACAGCTGGCAACGGAACAATCATCAGGCTGGCACCTACTGCCATCTTCCGTCGCCATTCCTTGTCCGGCACCTGGCGGGAAAGCGCGGCTCAAAGCCGTTGCACTCACAGGGCTGTTGAGGCGGTAAATTGCTGCGAACTGCTCGGCGCTCAACTGCACCTGGCCCTCAATGGCGCAGACAAGGAAGAAACCTTGTCGTCAATGGTTCGCGCCTTGTATCCCCGCCCCTTGATCATCAACGCTGGCGAATACAAACAAAAAACCCGCGATCAGATCCGCTCCTCCGGCTATGTCATCGATACGCTGGAAGCCGCTCTGTGGGCGGTCTGGAACACCGACAACTTCAAGGATGCAATCCTGTTGGCGGCCAATCTTGCAGACGACGCCGACAGTGTGGCAGCTACCGCCGGCCAGATAGCCGGGGCGCTTTACGGGGTGACGGGCATGCCTGAAGAATGGGTCAAAACGGTCGTTTGGTCAGAACACATTCAAGACCTGGCACAGAAGTTATTCGAAAGCGCCCCACTTCATGACGAGATGGACGAAGTGATTTATGGGAATCACTGACACGGAAAATAAGCCCCTGATATGTTTGTCAGCGCATTGCCGTCCTCAAAATCAAAATACTTGACGGCTATCCCGTGGAAAAACTGCTGCATCGCTTGAAAACCCTTTTCAGGCAAAAGACCGGTCTTCCACCCGCCCCCACCGAGCAGGTTGTTGATGCAGCCGCCTTGTCCGAAGTGGACAAGGCGCCTTCCCAAGTGGAAAGGAACCTGTTCTGGCTGCCGACCAATCGTGAGCCAGACGTTTTTGTAGCGCTGATGCCCCCCGCCTGCCCGGATCTGACGCTTGTGGATGCCCTCCTGTTGCAGCGTTATCGCGTATTCGTCATAGCGAATGACCCGGCCGGCTGGACATCAGAGACCACGATAAACCGCGATAAAGCCAGCCAACTGGCTCATGACCTGTACGGCAAAGGGACAGATATTGGTTATTGTCGAGGCACCGAATCCTCATTCGAAATCTATTGGCTCATGCAATGTGCAGCGATTGTTTCGCTGCTGGCCCATGGACCACAATCGGAACAATTCCTGACTTATAGAAAACACGTTGATTATTATCGGGACGATGCCTCGATCGGAGAGCAGGTTCGAATGTTTGATGAATACGTGGCATCGCGCAGCAATCAAACCACTGGAGCCGGGACGGAGCACCTCTTGAAAACTCCGATAACGGCCCTCGACTACATCGACAATGCGATAGCTATCACCGCCCTGAGATACAACGGCTGTCCAGAATTCCAGATTTACTCAAGCTCGTTAATCCAATTGCAATTCATCAAAAACGTGTTGCTGGGCGTTGAAAAAGATAAAGCCCGGTTGCACCAATTGACTATCGGCGTTTGGGCAAGCAAAGAGTTTGAAGCCGACGATCCTGAACTTGCCAGCGCACTGGGGGATGCCTTCTACATAGGCATTCAGATTGCACGCGGCCTGAAGATTCAGCTGCCTAATGGTCTGCCGCCGGAAAGTCTTCCACGCACATAGCAATGCTGCGACTTCACGGATAGCGCTAGAGGTAACGTAATGACCGAAACGTGGTACCGCGTTAACAACGGAATCCTATGGATAGCGAATCAACCCATTCACCTGCCTCACCCGGTCAAAGTCGCTTTGCAACATGACGACAGGCTCGCGGTCCTGATCGACCCCCCTCAAAATGTCATTTCCAACAAAAACATCCTTGCACTATCCAGGCATGGAAAAGTGCTTTGGTACGTCCAGGAAAGTCCCCATGGTACGCAAGCCGATAAACCCTACATGAGTCTTCACTGCGACAAAAACGGGGCACTGATCGCAGGTAACTGGAATGGCCTCAACTACTCGGTCGATTGGCACAATGGCTCCGTCAGCGTTGTGAGCGTTGATAAGTGACCCACCGAAAACACAACGGCTCAGGGCTGTCACCATGAAAGACATCCGCAAGATCTCCTCGAACCTTGCCCGAACAGCAGAACTGCTGAGGAAATTCGGCCACCCGCAATGGGCAGACAGACTTCAGGAGTGCAGCCTTGCGCTGCCCCAGGATACGGCGTACGCGTTGTCTCGACTGATGTCGCTGTACAGCGGCATGGGCTCAATCAACGACGTTGTTCTGTATGAGAACGCAAAACCCTTGCTGGACGAAAACAACGAACTGCAAGGGCTGCTATCAGACCTTTATGAACTTTGCGCAGGAAGCCTCTGAACTCGCCGACCCACGCAGACCAATGCTGACAGCCTTTACGACTGCCAGCACCGCCCTCCTTCAAGCCTGCTCAAATCGCTGTTGCAGCAGGTGCCGTGCAGTACCTGCATTCAGATAGGTGCCAATCAGTTCCGCCAATTCCTTGTCCTTGAGTTTTTTGTTGTCGCGGCAGACTTGAATCAATTGCAACTGGACCCAGCGTTTTTTCTTGTCGAGTTTCGCATCGGGCGAAAAGAACGAACGCGAAGTCAATTCAGGCAGGGGGGCATCGTCTTCCAGCAGCAGGTTCAAGTGCACACCCTGGCCGGTTCGCAGGCCGAAATCGGCGACGTGCCGGATCGGCAATGGCGACTTGAGGTTCGCGAAAACGAAGTGCTCGGGGGTCAGCAGCAACGCGGTCTTGTTCGCCCGCTTGAGCATGCGCAGCGAGAACGGCAGCAGGCACGCCATCAAGACGACCAGCCCGCCGCCAGCGACCTGCATCATCGATTTGCTCTCCTCCAAAGTCGGCGGCGACAGCAATGGCAAAATCAGTAGGCCCAAGCCCGACAGCAAAAGGAGTGCAAAGCAAATCAGGGTGATCCACCCGCGCAATCGCGCGCCTTCATGCAGTCGGACTTCGTCCGTGACACTGTCGGCCTGGGCACGCAATTCTTCCACGGCCGTGGCGTCCTGCTCCACGTAATGATCGAGAAAATCCTCGGTAATGCGCGCACGCAATGCCTGGGGATCGGCGAAATGGCGATCCATCGCGGCGCAGGCTTGTGCCGCGATGATCGGGCGAGTCCCGCGGCTCAGCGCTTCTTCGAGCGTGACTTGCAAGGAAGTAATGCGCTCGCCATTGGATGGATGAGTGTCCGACGGATGAGGCAGGCTGGTTGCCATTTCCTCCTCGGGCAGGGTCAGTGACTGCGCGGCCAGTTCCTGCACCACGCTGGTTGGCAGGTCACGGGACAGTACGTGCCCGGCACTCGAGTTAGTCGCGTGGGCCACTTGGGTAAATACACTCTCCTGCAACAACGGGTCGATGGCAGAGATGCGCACCAACGCCGAGGCCGTGGCGACATTCCCCGCCAACTCCGCGCCCGTTGCGTCCGCCGCCAGTTCCCGCACGCGGCTCCAATGGTTCACCGCATGTTCGAAGCGCTCGAAAAAATACTCACCGAGCATCAATGCCGGCCACAGTATCGTGCGTTGCAGCACGTCGCTATGGAGCATGGTTTCGGCAATCACCCCAAGGCTGCGGCCAATGCCATCGTAGATCGGCACGAAGCGCAAGCTGTACTCGGTATCGGCGCCGGCGAAGTGCGCCAGTTCGTGCCCAATCACCGCACTGGTTTCTTGCGTATCGAGCAGTCCCAGGTAGACCATCGGCACGTGCAGGGTTCGGCCCTTGAGCGCGGTGTTCGACGGGAGCAGATCGACGTCGCTGGAAGTGACGTAAAAACCCTCGGCCATGCCCAGAACGATGTGCTCAGGAGGTAGCGCGCCGAGTCGATCGGCCAGGCCGCGAACATACGCCCATAGCTCCGGAGCCTGTTGCGCCGAGACCTCCTGACCGAGAACGGGCATCGGCGTCGACTCGAACATGTGCAGCATGACAGGTAACTGCTTGCCCATCTGCCAGATCGAGTACATGAAGCCGAGTATCACCATCATTGCGATGGCTATCAATTTGATTTCACCGGCGATCATTTGTCCCGCATGCCAAAACACCAGGCTTTCGAAAGCCAGGATGGCCGCGACCGCCAAGCCCATGAAGACGATATGGCCCACCAACAGGTAAGGCAGGGTACGACTGACTTCAGTAAAGTTGTACAGCAGTTGCTCACGAGACCGGCTCGCGCGCAATCCGGCCCAACCGAGCCAGAGCAAACCCGACACGCCGATCAGCGAGGCCGTAAGGCCAAGGACGACGACACCTTTGGCCAAAAAGGTTCTCACCGCATTTACCGGGATCAGAGTGTCAAACGCATCTAAGGCTTCCTTCAGGCGAGACAAGCCCAACGCTATGTCCACCCGTTCACCGTCGACATCGACTGCGATGGCACTGGAGCCTCGTTTCCTGGAAAGCGCTTCGAGCTGCGGACGAATATCGATCAGTTCAGCCCGTGCCCTGGCGAACTGCCAGCCGGCATCACTGCTGCGTTGCAACTCCCAGATGCCAATCAAACCAAGGCAAAGAGGCAACAGAACAAGTACGGCAATGAGTTTTAGATACTTCATGAGACATGGCCTCAATCGTTGCATCGCCCATATAGCCATGGCGAGCAAAAAGTCCATTTAAAAAGGCGCGGAGGTCCTTTCGCGATTGCACAATCCGCCATGAAGTTCCCAGAGCGAAGTTGTACCGGGCGCGTTATACAGAAATTCCGCTGATATGTAATCCCACACAAATACAGCTCGCGTTCATTCACTGACCCCTTGCGAATATTGGATGCCCCACCTCATCGCCATTTCCTACAAGCAACCTCAAAACTTCCTACGGATCTTGTTTTTTCAACGGTGGCACCCCCTCGTATTCAGTGAACCGGTTCACCTATTTACAATTTAATTTGAACTAAAAATTGGATCCAACACACTCGCCAAACCCTTGCTCCTGCTGGGCTTCAAAAAATTTTGTAAGTAATCTCCTACACATGGTGGCACTAAGACAGTATTGCGACCTGTATCAAAAACAAGAAAAAATCCGGCCCCATGTGAACTTCTCGACATCGGTATTGCCCTACACGAGGTTACTGGCAACTCAATATCCATATGCCAGCATCGCACTTCCAAATATTCCTGGCAGTTTGATTTTTTGATGTCAAACATCAGCAATCACAACTCGTGGACAGGTGTTCAATCGAGAATTAGTAGCTCTTCACACCCGGATTGATCCGGGTAGCGGACGTGGAGTGTTCAAGGATGATGTACCGATGACTCAGACGTTTTTTGATGTTGAAGCATTGATCAAGCTGCGAAGCCAGACCCGGGCCATTTCTGACGCGCTCAAGGCGCAGGCTTCGGATTACCTGGCGACCCTGGCATTGCTGATTCGTCCGCAGACGTTTTTCGGTGAATACCTGCAAGGCGCGCAGCGCAGCAGCGGGCGCGAGACCCAGCACCATTTCAAGGAACTCAAGGAGCTCTACGACCGCATCGGCTCGACCTCCCCGTACAAGCTGGTCAACGAACTCGAAGTGCCCCTCAGCCTGCTCAGTACCACCCCGCAACTGTTTGCGCTGGAGTACGACAAGGTGCTGTCCCAAAGCGGCCAATCCATTCGCATCACCAGCCCCGTGCGCTGGGTGATCGGGTTCAGTTCGTTCGACCTGGCCCGCTTCCGTACCGTCATCAAAGACCCCAATCGCAGCAGCGCCGAGCTGTACCGCTTCGTGGTGCATTACCTGGTGCTGTTCTACTGCCTGAGCAAATCACCCGGTATCAGCCGCTTGCTTGAAGGCTTGCGTTTTCCCGTCAGTTTCGAACGCTTGAAGGACTTCGGCGACTTGCCCTTTTGCGTCATCAGCTCGCCGGTTCGCTCGCAATTGCCCGACGAGGCCGTAATCCGCAGCAGCACCCAGATCGCCGGCAACACCAGCTTCGAAGAGTTGGTGGGCCACGCAAACATCATGGAAATGAACGATGAAATCCGTCAGCGCCTGCTGCTGACGATCGAAGGAATGTAACGCGCCCGGCCAGGCATTGGACCGACACGCAAACGACTTGCAGCGAATTGTTCGCACAGGAGATCACGATGGCGAAGAAGGAAAGTACCCAGCACAAACTCGACCGCGTTCGCGCGCCTCGGGTCCATATCACTTACGACGTGGATATCGGTGACGCTCAGGAAAAGAAAGAGCTGCCCTTTGTCGTCGGTGTGCTGGGCGATTTCTCCGGCAACCCGCTGGAGCCGCTGCCGAAGCTCAAGGACCGCAAGTTCATTTTCATCGATCGCGACAACTTCAACGGCGTGCTCAAGGGCATCAAGCCGCGCCTGACCTACCGCGTCGACAACACCCTGGCGAAGAACGGCACGCAACTGGGGGTCGAACTCAACTTCAACGCCCTTGAAGACTTCGAACCGCAGAACGTGGTCAAACAGGTCGAGCCGCTGCGCAAGCTGCTGGAAGTGCGCAACAAGCTGGCGGACCTACGCAACAAGATGGGCGGCAACGACAAGCTCGAAGAGCTGCTGATGGACGTGTTGCAGAACACCGAGAAGTTGAAAACCCTGGGCCAGGAATTCGGTCGCGAAGCCACCGTCCCTGCCACCGACGGCAAAGCGTAGGAGCCTGACGATGAACGACAAGCAAACCGTGACTCAACAGGACAGCACGCTGGTTGAAGTGGACAGCTTCACCGCGCAATCCTCGTTGCTCGACAGCATCATTTCGCAAAGCCGAGTGGCCCGTTCCGAGACCGAGCGCACCCGTACCCGCGACCTGATCGGCGAATTGGTCAACCAGATCCTGGAAGGCGAAATGACGCCGAGCAAGGACCTGATCGCCGTGCTCGATGCGCGCATCGCCGAGATCGACGCGATGCTCTCCGAGCAGATGAACGAGATCATGCACGCCAGTGAGTTCCAGCAGCTTGAAGCGTCCTGGCGCGGCCTGAAGTATCAGGTCGACCAGACCGAAACCAGCACCACGCTGAAGATTCACTTGCTCAATGCGTCGAAGAAAGACCTGGTACGCGACCTCAAGGCCGCTTCCGAATTCGACCAGAGCGCGCTGTTCAAAAAGATCTACGAAGAAGAATACGGCACCTTCGGTGGTGCACCGTTCGGCATGCTGCTGGGTGACTACGAGTTCAACCGCAGCCCGGAAGACATGTACCTGCTCGAAGAGATTTCCCATGTCGCCGCGGCCGCCCATGCGCCGTTCATCTCGGCGGCCTCGCCTGAACTGTTCGGCTGGGATTCGTTCACCGACATGTCCGGCCCACGGGATCTGGCGAAGATTTTCGACACCGTCGAATACGCCAAGTGGAAGTCGTTCCGCGCCTCCGAAGACTCGCGTTATGTCGGCCTGACCCTGCCCCACGTGCTCGGTCGCCTGCCTTACGGCCCGGATACCACGCCGGTCGAGGAATTCAACTTTGTCGAAAGCGTCGATGGCCGCGACCACAACAAGTACCTGTGGATGAACGCCGCCTACGCGCTGGGCACCCGGGTCACCGATGCGTTTTCCCGTTACGGCTGGTGCGTGGCGATCCGTGGCGTCGAAGGTGGCGGCCTGGTGGAAGGTCTGCCGACCCACACGTTCAAGACCGACGACGGTGAAATCGCCCTCAAGTGCCCGACTGAAATCGCCATTACCGACCGCCGTGAAAAAGAGCTGTCGGACCTCGGTTTCATTCCGTTGGTGCACTGCAAAGGCACCGACTACGCGGCGTTCTTCGGCACCCAGTCGGCGCAGAAGCAGAAGCAGTACAACACCGACATCGCCAACGCCAACGCCCGGCTTTCCGCCCAGTTGCAGTACATCTTCGCCACGTCGCGCATCGCGCACTACATGAAGGCGATCATGCGCGACAAGATCGGCAGCTTCGCCTCGCGCAAGGACGTCGAGCTGTTCCTCAACAAGTGGCTGTCGAGCTACGTGTTGCTGGACGACACCGCCAGCCAGGAAGCCAAGGCCAAGTTCCCGTTGCGCGAAGCCCGCGCCGAGGTGTTCGAGGTGCCGGGCAAGCCGGGGGTGTACAAGGCCGTGACCTACCTGCGCCCGCACTACCAACTGGACGAGCTGACCGCTTCGTTGCGTCTGGTCGCTGAATTGCCGCAATCGACACGCGGCTGATCGAGCACATTGCCAGGGAGGCAATATGACAAGTCAACACAAGCTGTTGCCATCACTGCTGGACCGTCTGCTGGACGACCGTCCGCATCAGTCCGTCGAGGCGTCATCGCAGCGCTTGTGTTCGCTGGCCGATTACAAGGCCAGCATCGTTCGCGACCTGGAAATCCTGGTCAACACCCGCCAGTCCCTGGTCGCCAACGAGCTGGAGGGTTTCGTCAACCTGAACGGCAGCATCCTCGATTACGGCATGCCGGACTTCACCAGTCGCAGCGTGCTTGATCCGAAGGATCGCCTGCTGATCCAGCGGCAACTGGAGAAAGCGATCACGGTCGGCGACCGGCGCTTTCGCAGCGTCAAAGTCCAATTGCTCGCCCAACAGACCGGCCAACGCATGCTGACCTTTCGCGTGGACGCGGTCCTGCGCCTGCAAGACGTCACCCGTCAGGTGTCCTTCGACGCGGTGCTGCAGGTCAACACCCAGGAATACAAAGTGCAGAACCTCAACTGATGCTCGACGATCTGCTGCCCTATTACGAAAAGGAACTGTCGCACCTGCGCTTTTTGGGCCAGGAGTTCGCGAGCCAGTATCCTAAAATCGCTTCGCGGTTGCTCATTGAGGGCGATAACTGCGAAGACCCGCATACCGAGCGTTTGATCGAAGCCTTCTCGTTCCTGTCTGCGCGGGTGCATAAAAAACTCGACGATGAGCTACCGGAAATCGTCGAGTCGTTTCTCGAAGTGCTGTACCCGCATTACCTGCGCCCTACCCCGTCGATGTCGATCGTCGAGTTCAACCTGGGCAAACAGGAAAAAGTCACCGAAGCGTTCCGTGTGCCCCGGCATACCGAACTCAGTGCCAACCCGATCGATGGCGTGGTGTGTAAATTCCGCACCTGCTACCCGGTCGAGCTGTGGCCGGTATCGGTGCAACAGGCGTCATTCATCGAAATGGAACGCTCGGCGTTCAACGGCCACAGCGCGGACCTGGTCGCGCGCTTGCGCATTGGCCTGGTGGCGACGTCCGATGTGATGTTCGGCAAGCTGGAACTCGACAACCTGCGGTTTTTCCTCGACGGCGAAAGCACGTTGATGCTGCAACTGTACGAACTGCTGTTCAACAACCTGGCCAAAGCCACGCTGACCTTCGAAGATCAGGGGCGCACCCGCGAGGTCGCCTTGCCGGCCGGCGCATTGAAAGCCGTCGGTTACAGTCTGGACGAAGGTCTGGTGGACTACTCGGAGCGTTCGTTCCTCGGTTACCGCTTGCTGCACGAGTACTTCACCTTCCCCGATAAGTTCATGTTCTTCGACCTGTCGGGCTTCGCACGCATTCTGACGGGCAAGGAGATCGAGAAAGTCGAGGTCAATTTCTACTTTTCCGACTACGACCTCAGCGATCGCCTGGTGCGTCTGACGCAGAATATCGGGCGCAATAACTTCAGGCTCAATTGCACGCCGATCATCAACCTGTTCCGCCAGCAGGCCGAGCCGATCAAGTTGACCCACGCCCAGCACGAGTACGCGGTAACACCGGATGTGCGCCTGCAAAGTTCGGCCGAAGTGGTGTCGATTGATCGCGTGCGGCGCGTGCGCAAGGTCGGCGGTATCGATCAGGTCGGCACCTGCCATCCGTTTTTCGAACCCCGTGGCGATCAGGGTCCCGGCCAAAGTTTCTGGATTGCCCGGCGTCGGCCCGTGCAGACCGGCCAGCGCGATGGCTCGAACGTGTTTATCCGGGTGGTGGATCGCGAATTGGGTTTGTTGGAGGCCAACAACGATACGTTGAGCATCCGCCTGACCTGCAGCAACCGTGACCTGCCCCTGATGTTGCCGTTCGGTGGCGAGCGTGGTGATTTCAATATCCCGGGCAACTCAGTGATCAAGGACATCCGCTGCTTGCGCAAGCCCACCGCCACCGCGCGCGTGCCGCTGGGCAACGGCGTGATCTGGCGGCTGATTTCGCACCTGTCGCTGAACCACATGTCGCTGGTGTCCCGAGGTCGCGAAGTGCTGCTGGAGCTGTTGTCGCTCTACAACTACCGCAACGTATCGGCGATCCGCAAACAGATCAACGGAATCGTCTCGGTGAGCAGTGAACCTGTAGTGGCGCGCATCGGCCACCCGCGGCCGAACTTCGTTCGCGGCGTCGGCATCACCCTCAACTTCGATGAAAGCCAATACACCGGCAGCGGTGTGTTTTTGTTCGGCATGGTGCTTGATCACTTCTTTGGTCAGTACTGCTCCATGAACAGCTTTACCCAATTAACCCTTCGCACCTTGCAGCGCGAGAAGAGAGTCGTCCAATGGCCACCGCGAACCGGCGATCAACCTCTGGTCTGATCGACCAGGCAAGGGCTGAGCCGCACCGATTCGAGTTTTTCCAATTGGTGCGCTTGCTTCGCCTGCATTACAGCAGAACCGGGCGCATGGATCTGCAAACCCGACCGCACGAAGACCCTTTGCGCTTTCGCTCACAGCTGTCGCTCAACTTCCCGGCCAGTGAAGTCAGCGACTTGCAGTTCGAGCGCGAAGGCAAGGTGTCCGTAGCCGGCCTGCCCCTGTCCGAAGTGCAAGTCACCTTCATGGGACTGGTGGGGCCGTCGGGTGTTTTGCCGCGCCCGTACACCGAGCTGTTGATTGAGCGACACATCCAGTACCGGGATGACGCGGCGCACGCCTTCCTCGACATCTTTTCGCATCGCATGACCACGCTGTTCTACGAGGCCTGGCAAAAGTACAAGTTCTATATCGAGTACGAGCGCAACGGCACTTCGGACTTCGATCGTTACCTGCTTAACCTGGCGGGTTTCGGCCCCGAGGCGCAGAAGCAGAAATTCGACAAACAGGGCTCGCCCCTGCGCCGGGAATTGTTCAGCTATTTCTCCGGCCTGTTCGCCCAGAAACCACGCAATGCGTTGAACCTGGAAGTGATGCTCAGCTTCTATTTTTCGCTGCCATTCAAGGTCAAGCCGTTTGCCGGTCGCTGGCTGAAGCTCGACGCCAGCCAATGCACGCAACTGGGGCGCAAGAACGCCGTGCTCGGGCAAAGCGCCGTCGCCGGCAATCGGGTCTGGGACTACCAGTCGTGCGTGCGCATCGAGATGGGCCCGCTGGAACTGGCCGACTATCAACGCTTCCTGCCAGGCACCGAGGACTACCAGAAACTGCTGGAACTGGTGCGTTTCTATGTCGGTGCGGAACTCGACTTCCAGTTGGCCCCAAAGCTCAAACCGCAGTCCGTACCCGTCGCCCGCCTGGGTCGCCAGGGCAACCTTTCGCTGGGCCGGCTCGGCTGGCTCAAACGACCAGGCGTCGACGTGGAGCCTTCCCGTTGCGCGCTCTTCCACATTCCTTTTGATGGGGTCTCCCTGTGAACCTGAAGTCCCTGTTCGCCAAGCTGAACGACACTAGTCGCACCGCCACCGAAAGCGCCGCGGCGCTGTGCCTGTCGGAACACCATTACGACGTCGAAATCGAGCACCTGTTGTTGCAGTTGCTCGACAGCCACGACAACGACCTGCCGGCGATCCTGCGTCATTACGACGTAGTGCCTGAGCGCTTGCAGGCGCAATTGGTGACAGCACTGGGGACGTTCAAGAAAGGCAATACCCGCACCCCGGCCCTGTCGCCGCACCTGACCCGCATGATCGAACAGGCATGGGTCCTGGCGTCCATCGAGTTCGGCCAGGCGCAGATCCGTACTGGTCATCTATTGCAAGCCTTGCTCGATGACGATGAGCTGCGCCGAGTGGTGATCGCGGGCGCGGCCGAGCTGGAGAAGATCAACGCTGACGATTTGCGGGTGAACCTCAACGCGTTGGTAGAAGGCAGCGCCGAGTCAGCAGCGGGCAAACCGCTGGGCACTGCCGACGCCGCCAGCACGGTAAAAGGCAATGGCAAGACACCGGCCCTCGACCAATACACCATCAACCTGACGCAAAGCGCTCGCGAAGGCCGGATCGACCCGGTGCTCGGCCGGGAGTTCGAGGTGCGGCAGATGGTCGACATCCTCACCCGCCGCCGCCAGAACAACCCGATCCTCACCGGTGAAGCGGGCGTCGGCAAAACTGCCGTGGTCGAAGGCCTGGCCCTGCGCATCATCCAGGGTGACGTGCCGTCAGTGCTCAAGGGCGTTGCCATCCACACCCTCGACCTGGGCTTGTTGCAGGCCGGCGCCGGGGTGAAAGGTGAATTCGAAAACCGCCTCAAGTCGGTGATCGAAGAAACCAAACGCAGCCTGCACCCGATCATTCTGTTCATCGACGAAGCGCACACCCTGATCGGTTCGGGCGGTCAGGCCGGGCAGAACGATGCCGCCAACCTGCTCAAACCAGCCCTGGCCCGGGGTGAACTGCGCACCATCGCGGCGACCACCTGGGCCGAGTACAAGAAGTACTTCGAGAAAGATGCCGCACTGGCCCGCCGCTTCCAGGTGGTCAAGGTCGAAGAGCCGGGCGAAGACAAGGCGATCCATATGCTGCGCGGCCTGCTGGCAAAAATGCAGGAGCACCACAAAGTCACGGTGATGGACGAAGCGCTGGTGCAGGCCGTGCGCCTGTCCAATCGCTACATCACCGGGCGCCAACTGCCGGACAAGGCCGTCAGCGTACTGGACACCGCTTGCGCCCGGGTTGCCTTGGGGCAATCGGCGCAGCCGGGTCCGCTGGAGGACTGCAAGCGTCAGATCGACAACCTGCAGGCGGAAATCTCGGTACTGCAGCAGGAAGCCGCCAAAGGCAGCGACCATGCCCGACGCCTGACGACTCTCAATACCGAACTGCTGGGCGAGCAGCAGACCCGCGATGCCCTCGAACAACAGTGGCAACGCGAGCTGCAACTGGTGGAAAAACTCGGCGCCCTCAGCCACCCGGAGAATCAGGCACCGGATGCCCAGGAGATTGCCGCGGTGCGCGCCGAACTGACCAGCGTCCAGGGTGAACAACCGCTGGTGCATGCCCTGGTGGATGGCGGCACCATCGGCGAAGTGATTTCCGGCTGGACCGGCATTCCGCTGGGCAAGATGCTGCGCGACGAAATCGAAACCGTGCAGCGCCTGCCTGCACTGCTGGGCGAACGGGTGCTCGGCCAGGACCACGCACTGCACGAAATCGGCAAGCGCATCAAGATTTCCCGTGCTCGCATGGAAGACCCGAACAAACCGATCGGTGTGTTCCTGTTGCTTGGCCCGAGCGGCGTCGGCAAGACCGAAACCGCACTGGCGCTGGCCGATACCCTGTACGGCGGCGAGCGCAACGTCATCACCATCAACATGTCCGAGTACCAGGAGGCCCACACCGTCTCGAGCCTCAAGGGTTCACCTCCGGGTTACGTCGGCTATGGCGAGGGCGGCGTGCTGACCGAAGCCGTTCGACGCAAGCCGTACAGCGTGGTGCTGCTCGATGAAGTGGAAAAGGCCCACCCGGACGTGCTCGAACTGTTTTTCCAGGTGTTCGACAAAGGCGTGCTGGATGACGGCGAAGGTCGCGAGATCAATTTCCGCAATACCGTGATCATCCTCACGTCCAACACCGGGACCGAGCGCATCATGCAGTGGTGCCTGAATGCACAGCCGCAACCGACGCCAGAAGACATCGTCGAAGGCCTGCGCGATGAGTTGAATCAGGTATTCAAGCCAGCCTTCCTCGGCCGCCTGACCATCGTCCCGTACTACCCGGTCAAGGACGCGATTCTGGAGCGCATCGTCGCGCTCAAACTGGAGCGCATTCGCCAGCGCTTCGAGCGCAATCATCAAGCGCAACTGAGCTATGACGAGGTGCTGGTAAAAGCCATTGCCTCGCGCTGCACGGAGGTCGACAGCGGCGCCCGCAACATCGACAACATTTTGTCCAGGACCCTGATGCCGGAACTGGCCCAGCGGGTCCTTGAGCGCATGGCGCAGGACAAACCGATTCAGAGTTTGTACATCGAGTTGGGCAGCGACGGCGATTTCGCCTATCGCCTGAACTGATCGGGCATCTACAGGTAGTGGTCATGGACAAGAGATATACAGGGAAGCGTCCCGAAAAGACGGCGTTGGCCAAATGCCTGACGGCGGTGGTGATGATGGCGGTACTGAGCGCCTGTGGCGTCACCGACCGGGTCGGCAAGCGGGTCGACAATACCTGGGCCGGCGACATGCTGTTCGAGGATAACGAGAAGGTCATCCTGACGTCCGACGGCGGCAACCAGCTCAATCCCGACGCGTCCGGCAAACCGCTTTCGGTGGTGCTTCGCGTGTACCAGCTGACATCGCTGGAGCGCTTTGCGTCGGTGGATGCCGACTCTCTGTGGGACGACCCGCAAAAGGCCCTCGGCAATACCTTGATCGAAAACCGCGAAATCACCTTGTTGCCGGGCATGGGGCAAGTCGACAAGTGGCCGCTGAACAAAGCGGCGGGCTATGTCGGCGTCGCGGCTTTTTTCCGCAGCGACGAGAACAGCCGCTGGAAGGTCGCGTTTGACGCCAACTCCCTGCGCAAGGACGGCATCTGGTTCTCCTCCGACGGCCTGCGGGTGCTGGTGGACAACAACACCGTGTCCGCCGTCAGCGGTGTCGACGTCCTGAACAAACCCAAGACCCAGGAGCAACTGGCCAAAGCCACCACCCTGCCCGACCAGCCGGTCCAGCCAACACTGACCCAACGGGTTCAGGACGCCGTGATTGAAAGGGCCCAGGACAAGGCGACCGGCTCCGCGCAAAAAGCGCTGGACTCGAAATTGAATTCATTATTGGAAGGCGCTCAATGAGTAAGCAAAGCCGGGTGATGTGGTCCGAAGGCATGTTCCTTTTGCCACAACATTTCCAGTATCAGGATGAGTTCCACCAGCATCAGCTGGCACAGGCGACCCTGCGCAACACGCCCTTTCACTGGGGCGTGCAGTTGCTGGAAGTGGACGAGGAGGCCCTCGCCACCGGTTCCCTGCAGCTCAAGCGGCTGAAACTGGTGTTTCCCGACGGCAGCCTGTTTGACGCGCCGCAGCACGATCCGCTGCCGGCAGCCCGTGACTTGAAGGACCTGCTCAAGGGCAACGACCTGAAAGTCTACGCCGCACTGAAACTGCCTGAGCCCTTCGGCCTGAATTACGTTGAAGACGGCCAGGAGCAAAAGACCGGGCGACGTTTTCGCAAGCAGTTCGACACCTTGCCCGACCTCAACGAAGGCGACCTGGAAAACGAAATCACCAGCCTGCGCCTGAACGTGGTGATGCTGATCGATGGCGACAATCTCGATGGCTACACCTGGTGCCCGATTGCCCGGCTGTCGCGCAACAACATCGGCGGTTTCAACCTCGACGGGCATTTCGTGCACCCGACGCTGCACCTGGGCACCCACGACACCCTGATCGGGTTGGGCAAGCGTTTGCTCGGCGCCCTGCAATCCAAGAGCAAGGCGCTGTCCGGCCGTCGTCGCGAGCGTGCGGACCAGATCGCCGAATTTGGCTCAAGCGATGTGACCCTGTTCTGGCTGTTGAACACTGTAAACCGCGCTCACCCTGCCCTGGCGCACCTGCTTGCTCACCCGCGTTTACACCCCGAGCGTCTGTACCTGTTCCTGGCTGAGCTCGCCGGCGGCCTGCTGACGTTTTCGCTGGATACACAACTCAACGACATTCCCGAATACGACCACCACGACCCGGCGGCCTCGCTGGTCAAGCTCGACGAAATGATTCGCGTGCTGCTCGATAACGTGGTGCCGAACCAGTGCGTGGTGATCAACCTGACCCAGACCAAACCCTCCTACTGGCAAGGGCAGTTGCACGATCCACGGCTGGCCGAGGCGGATTTCTACATCTCCGTGCACGCCGACATGCCGGGCGCAAGCCTGCTGGAACTGGTGCCACGGGCGTTCAAGGTCGGCTCGCCGGAAGACATCGAAGTGGTGGTCAACAGCGCCATGCCGGGGGTCACCCTCAATCACTCGACCCGCCTGCCCAATGCGATTCCGGTTCGACTGGACAATCACTACTTCTCCATCGAGCCCCATGGTCGGGTCTACGAACGAATGATGAGTGCCCAGGCCATCTCTTTCTATGCGCCCAGCGCGTTCACCAACCTCAAGCTTGAACTGATGGCGGTACTCAAATGACCGAAGCCGTACTGCAAGGCGCCGTTGCGGCCGCCCGTGAAAAACCGACGCTCAAAGACCTGGTACAGGACTTCATCAGCATGGCGCTGATCGTGCGCAAGGGCCGCCAGGTGACTTCGGTCAGCGCCTTCGAGGCAAGCGTCGACACTTTCTTCAAGGCGCTGGAGCTCGATGCCCGTGGCGCCAACTACAGCGTTGAACAGGTCAAGGACACCCAGTACGCCCTGTGTGCGTTTCTCGATGAAAGCGTGTTGCGATCCGGGGACAACGAATTGCGTCGGCACTTTGAATTGCAGCCCTTGCAGTTCCGCTATTTCGGCGTGCACCTGGCCGGCGAAGGCTTCTTCGAAAAGATCGACGCACTGCGTGGCGACGTCAAACAGAACCTCGACGTGCTCGAGGTTTACCACCTGTGCCTGGCCCTGGGTTTCGAAGGCAAGTTCAGCCTCGGGCAAAAGGACCAGCTGCGCTACCTGGCCAACACCTTGGGGCAGGACATCGCGCGTTTTCGCAAGACGCCCAAGGCCCTCTCGCCTGACTGGGCATTGCCCGACCAGGTCTCGCAGATGCTGCGCCATGAAGTTCCCCTCTGGCTCTACCTGGCGCTGATAGCGCTGGTCTGCGCGGGTGTCTACCTGACGCTGGACTGGCTGCTGGCCAAAGACGTAGCCGCGTTGTCCGAACAAATCAGCCAGCTGTTCAGTGCCTGAAAACAGGTCAGGTAATCGAGTCAGGAAGACATGAAGACATTATTGCGCTCGTTGAAAAGTTTTTGGTTCCTCGTCCCCGTCCTGTGGCTGGCGAGCCTGGTGATCTGCTGGTTCGTGGCCCCGCACGTGAGTTGGCTGCGCGGTTATGCGCTGGAGGCGATGGCGATCGTCAGCGCCTTCTACCTGTTGATCATTGTGCTACGTCAATACAAGCGCATCCGCGCGGAACACAACCTTGAAAACCTGGTGCAGATCGAAGTCGATCGATCGCTCAAATCCACCGGCGAGTTCCGTGATCAGCAAGTGCTGCGCGAACGTCTCAAGCACGCCATCGCCATGCTGCGCGCCGACCGTTCGGCCGGTGGCGGCGGTTCGTCGGCCCTTTACGATTTACCGTGGTACCTGGTGATCGGCATGTCGGCAGCGGGCAAGACTTCGTTGCTGACCCGCTCGGGCCTGTCCGCAAGCATTGCCAGCAGCGCCAACGACACCGAAAGCGGCACCCAGCATTGCGATTGGTATTTCAGCCCCGAGGCCGTGATGATCGACACGGCTGGCCGCTACCTGCGGGACGACCCGTCGGCCAGCGAATTCGCCGCCTTCCTGCGCATGCTGAAAAAGCAGCGCAGCAAGGCCGCGGTCAACGGTCTGGTATTGGTGGTGAGCCTGCCAGAACTGCTGGCCTGCAGCGCAACCGAGCGCAACGAACTCGCCGCACAACTGGTGTCACGCATCGAGGAATACAACGATTGCCTGGACGCCAATCCGCCGATTTACCTGATGCTCAGCAAGACCGATCAATTGCCGGGCTTCAGCCAGGCGTTTGAAGGCCTGGACCTGAACGAGCGCCAACAACCGCTGGGCATGACGTTCGGGTTGTCCGAGATCCGCAACCAGGGCCTGCGCCCGGTGCTGGATGCCAAGCTGGCCAACCTGCACAGCCACATTCGTCGCCACGTCGACGCCCAGATGATTGCGTTGGGCGCCGATGCCAACAGCGCCCTACTGAACTTCCCGAACTATTTCGCCGAGCTTTCGGGCGTACTGGAGCAGTTTCTCCAGCACTTCGCCGAAACCCGTCGCAGCGGTGCGCCATTGTTGTTGCGCGGGCTTTATTTCACCAGCGCCTTGCAGACCGACCAGCAGCTGAGCCAGGTATATGAAGACGACCTGGCCGAGTCGTTCGCGTTGCAACCGGAGCATGAGCAACCGTCGCAAAGCACCGGCAGGAAAATCAGCGACCGCAGTTACTTCATCACCGATACGTTCCGTCGGGTGATCTTCCCTGACCGGGACCTGACGCTCTATCAGTCGCGTCTTGGCAGGAACACCTCCGCCAGCCCTGCCTTGCTGGGCCTGGCGGTACTGGCCGGTGTTGCGTTCATTGGCTGGCAAGCCCTGTCGTTCCAGAACAACCGTCAGTGGCTGGCCACATTGCGCGAGCAACTGACCGAGCTGCAACAGTCCCCGGACCGTGCCGGGCTGCTCGCCTCGGGCCAAGGCCTGGAACTGCTGCGCGACCAACTTTCGGCCATCGAGAAGTACCGTGCCAAAGGCGTGCCGCTGCAACTGGGCGCAGGCCTCTATCGTGGTGATGACGTCTACCGCGTCGCGCAGACCGCCTACTTGCAGCAACTGCGCAGCCAGGCGCTGGAACCTGTCACCTTGCAACTGCAATTGCAGATGCGCGCCTTCAATGAGTTCGCCAAAACCATGGATGCGCAGAACAGCTTTGCGCCTGCGCCAGACAAACCCGGCTCAGTCAAAGCCCGTGTGCAGGACCAGAAACTGCCGATCCGCTTGAACAACCTGCCGCGCAGTAGCAGTGATGTAGCCAGTCGCCTGACCGTTGCCGCCAAGGGTGCCGCCAACAAGGCACGGGGCGACGCGCTGACGGCACTGCGCAACCCTGCCACGGCGAGCGATGCCGCTGACTTGTCGGCGACCACCGGCGGGCTTTCGCTGTCCGAGGAAATGCTCGGCCGGCTGGATGAGCGACAAGTCGCGTCCATCATCGAGTCCTATAACGCGCTGAAGCTCTACCTGATGCTCACGCAACCGGGCACCCATCCAGACCCGGAGTTCGTCGGCGCTGCATTGCCCGTGGCCTGGTCCAATACCGCCAGTGCCGACAAGCCTGTCAGCACTGCGGTGATTCAGGACAACTCGCCGGTCTACGTGCAATTGCTCAAGAATGGCCAGGCACCGACCTTGTCGCGTAACGAGCAACTCATCAGCGAAACCCGCAACAGCCTGAAGTCCTTCATGATTTCCAGCTCGCTGGTGGACCGTGAATACCTGCGTCTGCAACTGGAATCCAGCCGTCAGTTCCCGGCCGTTGGCTTGAGCGACCTGGTGCCAATGCCCGGCCGGCAGTTGCTGTACGGCACCGAAGCGGTCCCGGCGATTTTCACCCGCCAGGGCTGGGAACAGTTCGTCAAGCCTGAGCTGATCAAGCTGGTGTCGGGCAACCTGCAAAACGAATCGGACTGGGTGCTCGATGGCGAAGGCGGCGACAGCATCGTGCAGAAAGCCAATTTCATCCGTGAGTTCATGACGCGCTACAAGCGCGACTACACCCAAGCCTGGTACACCTTCATCGACAGCGTTGGCGTTCGTCATTTCACCGACATGGCCAATGCGACCCAGCAACTGTCGCTTCTCAGCGACGTACAGAACTCGCCGGTGAAAATCCTCCTGGCGGCGATCAACGACAACACCCAATGGGACGTCCCTGCCCCCCGCGAAACCCTGCAAGCGGGCGTCAAGCCCGATGACGGATTCTGGAGCAGCGTCACCGGGATCTTCGATGGCAAAAACACATCGCCAGGCGCGCTGATTTCGCCTTTGCCGGCGGTCGACGACGGCAGCCTGGCCAAGCGCTTCGAACCTGTATCGCGGGTGTTTGCTGTGCAGAACGCCGAAGGCGCCGACAGCACGATCATGGACCGCTACCTCGCGGCCTTGCGCAAGCTCAAGGTGCGGATGAACAACATCCAGCGCTCCCAGGACGTTGGCAAGAGCAGCAAGCAGCTGATCAGTGAAACCCTCGAAGGGCTGCCAAGCGAAGTGACCAGCGTGCGCAACTATGTCGAGACCACCGTCGACAGCAGCCAGGGAAGCCTGTCCGATTCGTTGCAGGGCCTCTTCAGCCTGCCGATCCAGTTTGCCTGGGAAACCCTGCGCGATCCGGCCGGCCAACAGATTGCCAAGGCCTGGGCGCAGCAGATCGCCAAGCCCTGGGAGCAGGTCATGGCGCACCGTTACCCGATTGCGCCCGGCAGCCGCAATGAAGCCTCGGTCAAGGACCTGCAGCGTTTCGTCGACCCGGAATCCGGGCTGCTGCCGAACTTCAAGCGTAACGAAATCGGCAATCTGTCCGGCGGTGAAGGCCTGGGGATGAGCAGCAACAGCAAGGCAACGCCGCTGGTCAACCCGAACATGGTCAACAGCATCGACAAAGCCAGCTCGTTGGGCCAGGTGATCGCCAGCCTGTCGGACCGCGACAACGGCTTCGAGATCATGCTCGAGCCTTCCGCCAACCTGACCGACATCATCTTCACCCTCGATGGCCAGGTGCAGCACTACCGCAACGGCAAGACCAGCTGGAGCCGCTTCTCGTGGCCGGGCACGACTACCACGCCGGGCGCACGCCTGGATGTGGTCACCCTGACCGGCGAACGCATCACGGTGTTCGACTACCCGGGCCGTTGGGGCCTGCTGCGCATGAACGACAGCGCACGGGTCAACGATCTTGACGGCATCCAGCAACGCTTCAGCTGGAACACCGGCAGTGGTCCGGTCAGCCTCGCCGTGCGCAACTACGGCGGCGTCAAGCTGACGGACCTGGCAAACGTCAAGGCTTTGAGCGCGCTCAATGGCGCAGAGGGTCGCCCGCTGTGAGCAGCCGGAACTTGAACCAGGTAACCGGCCAATGATCGGCTGCTTCGGCAAGGTGCCCGCGAGCCCGGACTTCGTCAGCCTGCAAGGTGCGGGCGACGACGTCTGCGAGTTCGACAGCTGGCTGCAAGGCGCACTGGCCGCCCTGCAACATCGCGAAGACTGGCGCGAGCTGTTCGACGAATTGCCGCTGTGCTCTTTCAGCTACCGCGCACGCAGCGGTAACTGGCTACTGGGCGGGCTGATCAGCTCAAAGGACTCGAGTGGACGACGCTATCCGTTTTTCATTTTCCAGACCCTCAAGGCCAGCGATGCCGAGCCTCTGGTCAATCCATTCACTCTCGGCGAACTGTTCAGCGGGCAGATCAGGCCTCTGCTGCACATGGCCGTTCAGGGCGAAAGCACTTCGGTGCTGTTCGATCGCATCAAAGCCCTGCGCCCGCTGCAAGGCCAGGACTTCGAGTTGTTCCGGCGCGTGCATGACAAGTTCCTGGTGAACTTCAACCTGCGCGATATCAGCACCGCACTCGAAGGCGCCTACCCGGAGTTCGTCACCAACGCCGTACTGACCCGGCTGCTGGCCCTGAGAAAGCACCTCGACCAGGCAACGCCGATCGGCATCGCCCTGCCCCTGCCGGCGGAAAGGGGCTTGAAAAACCCGACCGCCGATCTGTGGGTCACCTGGCTGACGCAAATGACACCTGAACGCGCCGTGCCGCAAATCAGCCTGCTGGCGGACGACTTCATGCGTCCCCGGCTGATCTGTTTTGCCTCACGCAATACCAGCGATGCCTATCGCCTGCTGACCGGCATCCATGACCGTTCGCAGAGCTATGACGTGCTGGCGTCTTTCGATGCCTTTGACGAGCACCACCGCAAACACGCCTTTCCCGAAATCGACCGCCCTCTGGGTGACGTTATCGACCGTTTTGTCGATGCCCTGGATTCGAAGCCTGTATGAACAAGATCAAGTATTACTTCTTGCGCTATCAACCCTACATCCTGGGGGTGTGCTTTTTCCTCACGATCTTCGTGGTGTGGGGCATCGGGCGTGCGTTCGGCTTCAGTTCGCTCAACAGCCTGCTGAGCGGCATCGGTGTGTTCCTCGGCCTGTCCGCCGGTTATGTCCTGCTGCTTTATCGGGGCGTGTCCCGGCATCACAACCTCGAAGGACTGCTGCGCGAGGATGCCGATCAGGCCGTGTTGAACGCGAGCCCGGCGGATCGGGAGGAAGTCAGCCTGTTGCGCGAGCGTCTGCTGCAAAGCATCGAGCGCTTGCACAGCAACAAGCCACGGGGCAGTAACCCCAAGGATGCGCTGTATGCCCTGCCCTGGTACTTGGTGGTCGGGCAGCCGGCGGCAGGCAAGAGCACCATGCTCTACCAGTCGGGTCTCAACTTTCCCTACGCCGAGCGCGAAGGTGTGCGGGTCGCAGGTCTGGGTGGCACCCGCAACTGCGACTGGTTCTTCAGCTCCGAAGCGGTCTTGCTGGACACCGCCGGCCGCTACATGAACAACCAGGAAGAGGCCGGCAAATGGCGCGCGTTCCTGCAGCTGCTGCGCCAGCATCGCCAGCGCCGGCCGCTCAATGGCCTGATCGTCACCGTCAGCATCCACGACATTCTGCAAGCCTCGCTCGAAGATCAGGAGCGTATCGCCAAACGCCTGCGCGAACGCATACAGGAAACCCATGCCTTGCTGGAAGTGCGCCTGCCGGTCTACCTGGTGTTCACCAAGTGCGACCTGGTGCCGGGTTTCGCCCCCTTCTATCGCCAACTCGATGAAACCGCACGCGGCGAAGTGATGGGCAAGACCTTTTCCCACAAAGGTTATGAGCAGACCGACTGGGGGCAGCGCTTCGGCGTCGCGATGGACGAACTGGTCAGCTATTGGCAACAGGTGGCGAGCCAGCAGTTGGTCACCCAAGACATCCAGATCACCCGGCAGGATTCGGCGGTGTATCGGTTCCCGCTGGAACTGGCGGCCCTCAAACCACGGCTTCAACTTTTCGTCGATGCCCTGTTGCGCGCCAACCCTTATCAAAGTGCGGAACTGCTGCGCGGCTTCTATTTCACCAGTGCGCTGGACGCAGACCAGCCGGAATTGGGTGGACACGCACGGCAGGTGACAGAGCGCTTTTCCCTGGAAGGTGATCGGGAGATCGCCAACGGTCACGCGCAACCGCGCCCTTTGTTCATCAACAGTCTGTTCCGCAAAGTCATCATTCCCGACCAGCACCTGGTGGCGCTGTACACCACTAACCATCGTGAGCGTCGGCGCAAGGCGACCTGGATCGGCGGTGCCGGACTGGTCGCGGTACTGCTGTGCAGTCTGTTGGGCTGGTCGTATCTGAACAACAGGAACACCTTGCAGAGTCTCTCGGCGGAACTGACCCAGGCGGCCGTCGATGACCGCTCCGCTACCGGGCAATACACCGCCTGGCAAACCCTGGACCGCCTGCGCTTCTGGACTGCGGATTACTACGCGCGGCATCACGACCAAGGCGTGCCGCTGCGCATGCGTCTGGGGCTGTATCAAGGCCACAAAGTAGAACCACTGGTGCGCAGCCGCTATTTCGACCGCCTGGAAAGCGTGATGCTCAAGCCCACCGCCGACAACCTGACCCGCTCGTTGTATTTGTTGACCACCCTCAAGGTCTATCAACGCAATGCCAAAGAGTTGATGCCCGTGACCGGCGTGGACAGCGTCGAACCCAAGGCGCTGCCCAATGACAACCGGGCGCAATCCATTGCGCAGTTCGGCAAGGCGACGCTGGACACCTACGTCATGCTGTCCCGTGCCCAGCGTGAAAAGGCCGACCCTGCGTTCCTGAAAGCGAAAATCCCGGATTACTGGTACCCGGCAATTGCCCGTCAGGTTGGCAACGCCAGTGTCGCCGCCTCGGACTATGAATTCGCCAGCCGCCAGATCCATTTCTACAGCGATCAGATTCACGAGCCGGACGTGCCGCGGATCCTCGACAACGCGTTCCTGATCTCCAGCTCGCGCAACTACATCAACAGCCTGCTGACCCAGTCGTTGCGCTCGATCGAAACCATCACGCTGGAGTCGGACACCCTGTTCGCTTTCGCCCGTGCGGATTTTCAGAGCCTGAAGACGGAAGGCCAAAGCCAGCTCAGTGCGATCGCCGGCAAGCTGCTCAGCACCCCCAACATCGGAAAAATCATCATCGCCGGGCACGCCGATCAACTCGGTGACCCCCAAGGCAACCTGCAGGTTTCCAAACAGCGGGCGCAAACCATCAAGACCTACCTGGTGGGCAAAGGCGTACCCGGCGAGCTGGTAGAAGCCGTCGGCGAAGGCAGCAACAAGCCCTTGGTCAAGTGCGATATGCAGCAGCCAAGAGCCCAGCTGATCCGCTGCCTTGAGCCTAACCGGCGGGTAGAAATCGAAGTGCGGGCACTCAACTGAGCATGCGCGCCTTATGAAGAAATACCGGCATCCGGGTCATCTCGACGAGAGGCCCGGGCCGGCATAAGACACCTCTCTTGATCGTTTCAAAGAGGTTAAAACGAAGGGCTGTGACCTGTTCGCAGGTGACATCCCTTTAAATGAAGGTAAGGAGAAAATAGAAATGGCATTTGACGCATACATCCAGATCGACGGCATTCCAGGTGAAGTTCTGGACGACAAACACAAGGATTGGATCGAAGTGCTGGGCTACGAGTACGGCGCAACCCAGGCAACTTCCGCGACTGCCAGCTCTTCGGGAGGTGCTTCGTCGGAGCGTGTTGCGTTGAGCGACTTCAGCATCCGCAAAGCCGTGGACAAGGCTTCTGCCAAGCTGTTCGAAGCCTGCTGCAAAGGCACCCACATCGCCAAGATCCAGCTGAACGTGAACCGCGCCGGTGGCGACAAGGTCACCTACCTGACCATCAACCTGGAAGAAGTCGTGGTGTCGTCCGTGAAAGCGGTCGCTGGCGGCAGCCAGAACGGTGAAGACAAAGCCGTTGGCGATCTGCCGATCGAAGAAATCAGCTTCAACTTCGCCCGCATCAAGACCACCTACACCCAGCAGAGCCGTGCAGATGGCCAGGGCGGCGGTAACGTCACCGGTGGCTGGGATCGCACCGCGAACAAGGTTTTCGCATAAAACCGTGGTGATGACGGGCCGCACACGCGGCTCGTTTTCAGCACCGTGCCTGCCAGGCGGGCGCGGTGTTCTTTTATTTTGATCAGAGTTTCCCATGTCTGAATTTCTCAACGACCTTTCGCTGGCCGAACTGACAGCGCCCATCAACGAGGGGAGCGGCGAAGACCTGAGCTTTTCCACCTTGTTCGATCAGGTGAAAGAAGCACGGCGAGCAGACCCCGATTACCTGACCCAGGGTGACTGGCAAACCGATCTGAAGTCTTCCGACTGGGATCTGACCCTCACCCTGGCTGCCCAAGGCCTGGCTCGACAGAGCAAGGACCTGATGCTCGTCGCCTGGCTCAGCGAAGCCCTGGCGCACAAGTATCATTTCACCGGTATCACCTTTGGCCTGACACTGGCCGAGCGAATTCTGGATAATTTCTGGGCCGGCCTCTTCCCTTCCCTTGAGGACGGGGTCGATGAGCGCGCCGCCCGCCTGGCATGGATGAAGACGTCGCTGGCGGATGTCGTCGGCGGACTGCCCATCACCCAGGGTCAACAGTACGGTCTGCTGCGTTATGACGAATCCCGGCACGTCGAAAACCTGGCGTTGCAGAACCCCCAGGCCATGCGTGCGGCCCTCGACGAAGGCAAGATCAACGCCGAGGTGTTCCAGCGTTCGGTGGTGCTGACCGACTCGGATCACCTGCGCCTCAAGGCCGGCGAAATAGCCGCCAGCCTCAACGCTTGCCAGCGGCTGCAGAACACCGCTGACAGGCTTTTTGGCCCCGACGCGCCAAGCTTTGCCGGGCTCAACGACATGTTGTCCCGAGCCGGCCAACTGGCCGAAAAGCTGCTCAAGGATCGCGGCATCGAACTGCACCCGGCCCCTGTCGCACCCACTCTGGCCGTGTCCGAAAGCGCTGGTGCACAACCTACAGGTGCTGCAATGACCCAGATCCCTCAAGACCTTTCAGCCACGCCGCTGCGCACCACGCCGGTGACCCGTGACGAGGCGTTCACCCTGCTGGCGGGTATCGCGCAGTTCTTCAAGCAGACCGAACCCCAGAGCCCTGTCCCCTACCTGATCGAACGCGCAATCAAATGGGGCAACATGCCGCTCGAGGGCTGGCTCAACGATGTGATCAAGGACAGTAATGTGGTGGACAACATCCGTGACGTGCTGGGGACCAAGGAAGCGAAGTCCTGATGGACGGCCGGTAACAAACCCGACGCACCGCTTGACGCCATTTCACCGCTGCCCCCCTTCTTTACCCTTCTATTCTCCCCCATGCCGGGCCTGTGCCCGGCGTAAAACCGTGCCTGCCGTTTGTCCGCTGCTGCCTGTGGCACGAACTTTTGCATGCCATCCAGCCAGAAACTCCGTTCGAGGGACTTGTGCTTCCGGTATTATGGTATACCATCAGACGCACAGACACCCAAACCTCTACGGAGCAGCTCATGAGTTTCGAAATCCGCAAGATCGTCAGCTATGTCGAAGAAACCTTTATTGAAGGCGGCAAAGCCACCGATAAGCCCGTGACCATGGTCGGTCTGGCCGTGGTGATGAAGAACCCCTGGCTGGGCAACGGTTTCGTCGAAGACCTGAAACCACAGATCCGCGCCAACTGCTCCGACCTCGGCGCGCTGATGGTCGAGCGCCTGGTGGGCATCATTGGCGGCGCCGAGAAAATCGAGGCGTACGGCAAGGCTGCGGTGGTCGGCGCCGATGGCGAGATCGAGCACGCTTCGGCGGTGATCCACACCCTGCGCTTCGGCAACCATTACCGCGAAGCGGTCAAGGCCAAGAGCTACCTGAGCTTCACCAACAAGCGCGGCGGCCCGGGCACCTCGATCCAGATCCCGATGATGCACAAGGACGACGAAGGCCTGCGCTCGCACTACATCACCCTGGAAATGCAGATCGAAGACGCGCCGCGTGCCGACGAAATCGTCGTGGTCCTGGGTTGCGCCGATGGCGGCCGCCTGCACCCGCGCATCGGCAACCGCTACATCGACCTGGAAGAACTGGCCGCCGAAAAAGCCCAGTAACCGGCCAGCAGAACGACAACAAGAAGGCATTGCAGGAGCGCTCCATGATTCGGCTCACCGCTGAACTCACCCCGGCTGGCACCAGTTACCTGGCGACCGGCCAAGGCCAGCCCGTGGTCTTGATCCACGGCGTGGGCCTGAACAAAGAAATGTGGGGCGGCCAGATCGTTGGCCTGGCCACGAAGTACCGCGTCATCGCCTACGACATGCTCGGCCATGGCGCCAGCCCGCGACCGGAGAACGGTACGCAACTGCTCGGCTATGCCGACCAGTTGCTGGAGCTGCTCGACCACCTGCAATTGCCCAAGGCAACGGTGATCGGTTTTTCCATGGGCGGGCTGGTGGCGCGGGCCTTTGCCCTGCACTACCCGCAACGCCTGGAAGGCCTGGTGGTGCTCAACAGCGTGTTCAACCGCAGTGCCGAACAGCGTGCCGGGGTCATCGCCCGCACCAGCCAGGCTGCCGAACACGGGCCGGACGCCAATGCCGAAGCCGCGCTGTCGCGCTGGTTCAGCCGTGAATACCAGGCCGCGAACCCGGCGCAGATCGCCGCGATTCGCCAGACCCTGGCCGGCAATGATCCTCAGGGCTACCTGACCACTTATGAACTGTTCGCCACCCAGGACATGTACCGCGCCGACGACCTGGCCAGCATCCAGGTGCCGACGCTGATCGCCACCGGCGAACTGGACCCCGGCTCAACCCCGGAAATGGCCCGGCAACTGGCCGAACGCATTCCCGGCGCGACCGTTGCCGTACTCGCCGAGCAACGGCATATGATGCCGGTAGAGTCGCCACGCCTGGTCAACCAGCTGTTGCTGGAGTTTCTGCAGACCGCGCACTCCAAACAAAACCAGATCAAGGGGATCGTTGCATGACACTCGCACGCTTCCAGATGTGCATCGGCGGTGAATGGGTCGATGCCCTGTCCGGCAAGACCTTCGAAAGCCTCAACCCGGCGCTGGCCGAGCCCTGGGCTGAACTGCCCGATGCCGACGAAGCCGATGTCGAGCGTGCCGTGCAGGCTGCGCAGACGGCTTTCGACAGCCCGGCATGGCGCGGTTTGACGGCTACCGCTCGCGGCAAATTGCTGCGACGCCTGGGCGACCTGATCGCCGAGAACAAAGAACAACTGGCGCAGCTCGAAAGCCGTGACAACGGCAAGCTGATCCGCGAAACCCGTGGCCAGGTCGGCTATTTGCCGGAGTTCTTCCACTACACCGCAGGCCTGGCGGACAAGCTCGAAGGCGGCACCCTGCCGCTGGACAAGCCGGACCTGTTTGCCTACACCGTGCACGAAGCCATGGGTGTGGTTGCCGCGATCATTCCGTGGAACAGCCCGCTGTACCTGACCGCGATCAAACTCGCCCCGGCCCTCGCCGCGGGCAATACCATCGTGATCAAGCCGTCGGAACACGCCTCGGCAACGATTCTTGAACTGGCGCGCCTGGCACTGGAAGCCGGGATTCCGCCGGGGGTGGTCAACGTCGTCACCGGTTACGGCCCAAGCACCGGCGCCGCCCTCACCCGCCATCCGCTGATCCGCAAGATCGCCTTCACCGGCGGCGCGGCGACGGCTCGGCATGTGGTGCGCAGCAGTGCCGAGAACTTCGCCAAGCTGTCGCTGGAACTGGGGGGCAAATCGCCGAACATCATCTTCGCCGACGCTGACCTCGACAGCGCGATCAACGGCGCCATCGCCGGGATCTATGCCGCCTCCGGGCAAAGCTGCGTCTCCGGTTCGCGCTTGCTGGTGCAGGACGAAATCTACGATGAGTTCGTCGGTCGTCTGGTGGAACGCGCCAAGCGCATCCGCATTGGCAACCCGCAGGACGACAGCAGCGAAATGGGCCCGATGGCCACCGCACAGCAACTGGCTGTGGTCGAAGGCCTGGTGGCCGATGCCATCGCCGAAGGCGCGCGCCTGCGCCTGGGCGGCAAGCGTCCAGAGAATCTGGGGGACGGCTGGTTCTACGAACCGACGCTGTTCGAGTGCGACCGCAATTCGATGAAGATCATGCAGGAAGAAGTCTTTGGTCCGGTGGCTTCGGTCATCCGTTTCAAGGACGAAGCCCAAGCGCTGGCGATTGCCAACGACTCGCAGTTCGGCCTCGCCGCCGGCATCTGGACCCGCGACCTGGGCCGCGCCCATCGCCTGGCCCGGGACGTGCGTTCGGGGATCATCTGGGTCAACACCTACCGTGCAGTCTCGGCCATGGCGCCGATCGGCGGCTTCAAGAACAGCGGCTATGGACGCGAAAGCGGCATCGATTCGGTGCTGGCCTACACCGAGCTGAAAACGGTGTGGATCAACCTGTCCCAGGCACCGATGCCTGATCCCTTCGTGATGCGCTAGGAGTCCTGGAAAATGATCGAACCCGGCATTTACAAAGACGTGATGAGTTCGTTCCCGTCCGGGGTCACGGTGGTCACCACCCTGGACCCGGACGGCGGCATCGTCGGCATCACCGCCAGCGCCTTCAGTGCGCTGTCGATCGACCCGGCACTGGTGCTGTTCTGCCCCAACTACGGCTCCGACACCTACCCGGTGTTGCGCGACAGCAAGCAGTTCGCGATTCATTTGCTGTCCGCCGAGCAGACCGCCGAGGCCTATGCCTTCGCCGGTAAAGGCAAGGACAAGGCCAAAGGGATCGAGTGGCACTTGAGCGAACTGGGTAACCCGATCCTGGCCAAGGCCACGGCGATCATCGAGTGCGAACTGTGGCGCGAATACGACGGCGGCGATCACGCGATCATCGTCGGCGCGGTGAAGAACCTGATCCTGCCCGCGCAACCGGTCACGCCGATGATCTACCACAAAGGCAAACTGGGGCCCCTGCCCACCCTGGCCTAATGGTTGAACACAATCCCCCTGTGGGAGCGGGCTTGCTCGCGAAGTGGCCGGCACATCCAACATTGATGGCGCCTGATACACCGCCTTCGCGAGCAAGCCCGCTCCCACAGGGTCCACCACTCTACTAAGGAGCCGGCATGAGCCCAGCAGCCTCGCAACTGTTCCGCCAACAGGCCTACATCAATGGCCAGTGGCTGGACGCGCCGGATGGCGCCTGTCAGGACATCTTCAACCCGGCCACCGGTGAACTGATCGGCCAGGTGCCGAACCTCGGCGCCGAGCATGCGCGCCTGGCTATCGAGGCCGCCAACAAGGCCTGGCCGGCCTGGCGTGCGCTGACCGCCAAGGAGCGCAGCAATACGCTCAAGCGCTGGCACGCGCTGATGCTGGAAAACGCCGACGCCCTGGCACACATCCTCACCCTCGAACAAGGCAAGCCACTGGCCGAAGCCAAAGGCGAAATCCTCTACGCCGCAAGCTTCATCGAGTGGTTCGCTGAAGAGGCCAAACGCATCTACGGCGACACCATTCCCAGTCACAAGGGCGATGCGCGCATCGTGGTCAGCAAGGAGCCGATTGGCGTCGTCGCGGCCATCACGCCGTGGAACTTCCCGGCGGCGATGATCACCCGCAAGGCCGGCCCGGCACTGGCGGCCGGTTGCCCGTGCATCGTCAAGCCAGCCCCGGAAACACCGTTCTCGGCACTGGCCATGGCTGCGCTGGCGGAACAGGCCGGGATTCCAGCGGGCATTTTCAACGTGATCACCGGCGATGCCATCGCCATCGGTGGCGAGCTGACCGGCAGCAGCCTTGTGCGCAAACTGTCGTTCACCGGCTCCACCGCCATCGGCAAACTGCTGATGGCCCAGTGCGCGCCGACCCTGAAAAAAGTCTCGCTGGAACTGGGCGGCAACGCGCCGTTCATTGTCTTCGACGATGCCGATCTGGAACGCGCGGTTGACGGCGCGCTGATAGCCAAATTCCGCAACGCCGGGCAGACCTGCGTCTGCGTCAACCGCTTCCTGGTGCAGGACGGCATCCACGACGCCTTTGTCGCACGCCTGGCCGAGCGGGTTTCGCAACTCAAGGTCGGCAGCGGTTTCGATGATGGCGTCACCCAAGGGCCACTGATCAACGAGCGCGCCGTGGCCAAGGTCGAAGAACACGTGCAAGACGCTCTGGCCCACGGAGCACAACTGTTGTGCGGCGGCGAACGCCATGCCCTGGGCAATGGATTCTTCCAGCCGACCGTGCTCATCGGCGTCACCACCCGGATGAAAGTCGCCCGGGATGAAACCTTTGGCCCGTTGGCCGCCGTGTTCCGTTTCGACACCGAGGCCCAGGCCGTCGCAATGGCCAACGACACCGAATTCGGCCTGGCTGCCTACTGCTACACCCGCGACCTGGGCCGCGCCTGGCGCATGAGCGAGGCGCTGGAGTACGGCATGGTCGGGATCAACGAAGGGCTGATTTCCACTGAGGTCGCGCCATTCGGCGGGATCAAGTCCTCGGGGCTGGGCCGTGAAGGGTCGAAGTACGGCATCGAGGATTACCTGGAACTCAAATACACCTTGATGGGCGGCCTTTGAGCCCGCGGGAGCTACGTAAATGAACAACGAAAAGTATGAAAAAGGCCTGAAGATCCGTACTCAGGTGCTGGGTGAGGCCTACGTCAATCGTTCCATCGAGAACGCCGACGACTTCACCCGACCGTTGCAGGAAATGGTCACCGAATATTGTTGGGGTCATGTCTGGGGTCGTGAGGGTTTGTCGCTCAAGGAGCGCAGCATGATCAACCTGGCGATGATCTCGGCCCTCAACCGACCCCATGAACTCAAACTGCATGTGCGCGGCGCCTTGCGTAACGGCCTGAGTCGTGAGCAAATACGCGAAATATTGCTTCAGGTCGGCATTTATTGCGGTGTTCCCGCTGCCGTAGACAGTTTCCGGCTCGCCCGTGAAGCCTTCGCCGAAGCCGATGCCGAGGCCTCCAGTTAACCCTTGGCTGTTTGATCTGACCGGGCACGTAGATTTCCGTAATCGAAGTGCTCTTTTTTGCATGGACAGCCACAATCAGAGCGGACCCCATGAAACGCCTGCCACTCGACGACAGCTTCAAGGTCAATCGCAACCCCGTTACCCTGCGCGAAATCGTGCTGGATAAACTGCGAAGCGCCATCATGAACTTCCAGCTCCTGCCGGGAGACCGTCTGGTCGAACGCGATCTGTGCGATCGCCTGGGCGTCAGCCGTACCTCCGTGCGCGAAGCCTTGCGTCACCTGGAATCCGAAGGCCTGGTGGAATTCGCCGACGCCAAGGGCCCGCGTGTCGCGATCATCACCCTGGCCGATGCCGTGGACATCTACGAGCTGCGCTGCGTACTCGAAGGGCTGATCGTGCAACTGTTCACCCTGCGCGCCAAGGCCAAGGACATCAAGGCCCTGGAAAAAGCCCTCGAAGAAAATCGCAAGGCGCTCAAGGACGGTGAGCTGCAACAGGTCATCGACTCGGTGCAAGGTTTCTACGATGTGCTGCTCGAAGGCTCGGGCAACCATGTCGCGGCCACTCAATTGCGCCAGTTGCAGGCACGCATCAGCTACCTGCGCGCGACCTCGGTGTCCCAGGAAAACCGTCGCGGCGCCAGTAACCAGGAAATGGAACGCATGGTCGAGGCGATCAAGGGCGGTGATCCGCTGGCCGCCCACCAGGCTTGCGTCGACCACGTGCGTGCGGCCGCTGCCGTGGCCCTGGACTACCTCAAGCGCAAGCAGGAAGAAACCGGCGACATCCCGGCGATTACCTTGCCCATCGCGCTGAAAGAACCGCGCATAGGTCGCTGAAATGTTCAGCCCGAGCTTTTGCCCCAAGTGCGGCAGCGCTGATCTCGGTCAGCAGTTGCCGCCAGGCGATACGCACGAGCGCCTGATGTGCCGCGGTTGCGGCTACATCCATTACATCAATCCGAAAATCATTGCCGGCTGCATCATCGAGCAGGACGGCAAGTATTTGCTGTGCCAACGCGCGATTCCGCCGCGTCCGGGCACCTGGACGCTGCCGGCAGGCTTCATGGAAAGTGGCGAGACCACCGAACAGGCGGCCTTGCGCGAAGTCTGGGAAGAAAGCGGCGTGCGTGCCGAAATCGTCTCGCCCTATTCGATCTTCAGCGTGCCGAAGATCAGCGAGGTGTACATCATCTTCCGCGCCATCGCGCTGGAGATTACCGGGCAGTACGGCCCGGAAACCCTCGACTACAAGTTCTTCGCGCCCGAGGACATTCCCTGGGACAGCATCTACTATCCGGCGATCCGGCAGATCCTTGAGCGCTATATCGAGGAGCGCCAGGCCGGGGTTTATGGCATCTACATGGGCAATGACGACAGCGGGAAGATTCACTTCATTCGCTGAAAAAACCCCATTCCCCCTGTAGGAGCGCGCCTGCTCGCGATGGTCGTCAACGATGACGCGTGCTGACTGACCGAACGCTTTGCTCTAACGTTTTTCGCGAGCAGGCTCGCTCCTACAGGGTCAAGCGGTGTTGGTCAGAGCGGCGCCATGCCCTCGACGATAATGACCTCTGCCTTCGCCACGCCCTCGCGATGTCCCCTGGCCTCCTGATACAACGCCGAGTGATAGCAAGCCACCGCCTGCTCATAGGAATCAAACTCGATCACCACACTGCGCTGCGGCGTAGGCCGGCCTTCCATCGCCTCGCTGCGCCCGCCCCGCGCGAGAATCCGACCGCCATACAGGGCAAACGCCTTCGGCGCCCGCTGGGTGTATTGGCTGTATTGATCGGGGTCGGTGATGTCCACGTGAGCAATCCAGTAAGCCTTCATAGTGACCTCTCGGTTTGTTTTGTATTATGGTATACCACAATACCCATCCAACAAACACTGAGACTCCAGCATGGCCTTCAACAGCATCGAAGAAATCATCGAAGATTACCGTCTCGGCAAAATGGTCCTGCTGGTCGACGACGAAGACCGGGAAAACGAAGGCGACCTGTTGCTGGCCGCCGACTGCTGCACGCCCGAGGCGATCAGTTTCATGGCCCGCGAAGCCCGTGGCCTGATCTGCCTGACCTTGACCGACGAGCACTGCAAACGCCTGGGCCTGGAGCAGATGGTGCCGAGCAACGGCAGCGTGTTCAGCACCGCCTTCACCGTGTCCATCGAGGCCGCCGTCGGGGTGACCACCGGTATCTCCGCCGCCGATCGTGCCTGCACCGTGGCCGCCGCCGTCGCTGCCAGCGCCGGCCCTGCCGACATCGTGCAACCCGGCCATATCTTCCCGTTGCGTGCCCGGGAAGGCGGCGTGCTGACCCGCGCCGGTCATACCGAGGCCGGTTGCGACCTGGCCCGCCTGGCCGGCCATACCCCGGCCTCGGTGATCGTCGAAGTGATGAACGACGACGGCACCATGGCCCGGCGCCCTGACCTGGAAGTGTTTGCGCGCAAGCACGGGATCAAGATCGGCACCATCGCCGACCTGATCCACTACCGCCTTAGCACCGAACACACCATCGTGCGCATCGGTGAACGTGATCTGCCCACCGTACACGGCACCTTTCGTCTGATCACCTTTGAGGATCGCATCGAAGGCGGTGTCCACATGGCCATGGTCATGGGCGATCTGCGCCGCGATGAGCCGACGCTGGTGCGCGTGCATGTGATTGACCCGTTGCGCGATCTGGTCGGTGCCGAGTACAGCGGGCCGACCAACTGGACCTTGTGGGCCGCCTTGCAGCGTGTCGCCGCCGAAGGCCACGGCGTGGTGGTGGTGCTGGCCAATCACGAATCCTCCCAGGCGTTGCTCGAACGCGTACCGCAATTGACCCAGACGCCCCGACAGTTCAGCCGTTCGCAGTCGCGGATTTATTCGGAGGTGGGCACCGGTGCGCAGATCCTGCAGAACCTGGGTGTCGGCAAGCTGCGCCATCTCGGGCCGCCGCTGAAATATGCCGGTTTGACCGGGTATGACCTGGAGGTGGTGGAGAGTATTCCGTTCACGGACTGACGCTTGGTTTAACGCAATCTCCTGTGGGAGCGGGCTTGCTCGCGAAGAGGGAGTGTCAGTCGACCCAAAGTTGTCTGACACACCGCTTTCGCGAGCAAGCCCACTCCCACAGGGGGATTGCGTCGCCGGACGAAGTTCAGATCCACAGAAAAAACACCTTTTGGCTGATAGCCGGTACGGCAAAATGCTTGCACAAAGTTTGGAATACCATAATATGATATTCCATAGACCGGACAGTCAGCACTGACTCGACGGACCTACTGCTCCCGATAGGCGGGCACTCCAAAGCCCCGCTCATAAACACAACAATGAGGGCGTGAAAATGGTGTTGAACAAACGTGCGACCGCAGTTCTTTTTGCGGGACTGCTGAGCGTGACCAGCCAGGCATTGCTGGCGGCTGAAAGCGTCAACTTCGTGAGTTGGGGCGGCAGCACCCAGGATGCGCAGAAGCAGGCCTGGGCCGACCCGTTCAGCAAGGCCAGCGGCATTACCGTCGTGCAGGATGGCCCGACCGACTACGGCAAACTCAAGGCCATGGTCGAGAGCGGCAACGTGCAGTGGGACGTGGTCGACGTCGAAGCCGACTTCGCCTTGCGCGCCGCCGCCGAAGGCTTGCTCGAACCCCTCGATTTCAAAGTCATTGAACGCGACAAGATCGACCCGCGCTTCGTCAGCGATCACGGCGTCGGCTCGTTCTTCTTCTCCTTCGTCCTCGGCTACAACGAAGGCAAGCTCGGCGCCAACAAGCCTCAGGACTGGTCCGCACTGTTCGACACCAAGACCTACCCCGGCAAACGCGCCCTCTACAAATGGCCAAGCCCAGGCGTGCTTGAACTGGCGTTGCTGGCCGACGGTGTAGCGGCGGACAAGCTCTATCCGCTGGACCTGGACCGCGCCTTCAAGAAACTCGACACCATCAAGAAAGACATCGTCTGGTGGGGCGGCGGCGCGCAGTCGCAGCAACTGCTGGCCTCCGGTGAGGCGAGCATGGGTCAGTTCTGGAACGGCCGGATTCACGCCCTTCAGGAAGACGGCGCCCCGGTCGGCGTAAGCTGGAAGCAAAACCTGGTCATGGCCGACATCCTGGTCATCCCCAAGGGTTCGAAAAACAAGGACGCGGCGATGAAGTTCCTGGCCAACGCCAGCAGTGCCAAGGGCCAGGCCGACTTCTCCAACCTGACCGCCTACGCCCCGGTCAACGTCGACAGCGTGGCACGCCTGGATTCGGCGCTGGCCCCGAACCTGCCGACCGCCTACGCAAAGGATCAGATCACTCTTGATTTCGCGTACTGGGCCAAGAACGGTCCGGCCATCGCGACACGGTGGAACGAATGGCTGGTCAAATGAAAATGACGGTAACCGCGTCCCGTCCATCCACGCCAGTCGGGAGCGCCTCCGGCGCTATCGGCAAGGCGGCTGCGATGACGCAATCCCCTACCCTGGCGCAACGCTGGCGCGGATCGAGCAACCTGATCCCCGCCCTGCTGTTCCTCGGCCTGTTCTTTCTCGCGCCGCTGATTGGCCTGCTGTTGCGCGGCGTGCTGGAACCGGTGCCGGGCCTGGGCAACTATGAGCAATTGTTCGCCAACTCGGCCTATGCGCGGGTGTTGCTCAACACCTTCTCGGTGGCCGGCCTGGTGACGCTGTTCAGCCTGTTGCTGGGCTTCCCGCTGGCCTGGGCGATCACCCTGGTGCCGCGCGGCTGGGGCCGCTGGATCCTGAACATCGTGCTGCTGTCCATGTGGACCAGCCTGCTCGCCCGCACCTACTCCTGGCTGGTGTTGCTGCAAGCCTCCGGGGTGATCAACAAGGCGTTGATGGCCATGGGCATCATCGATCAACCGCTGGAGATGGTTCACAACCTCACCGGCGTGGTGATCGGCATGAGCTACATCATGATCCCGTTCATCGTGCTGCCGTTGCAGGCGACCATGCAGGCCATCGACCCGATGATCCTGCAGGCCGGCTCGATCTGCGGCGCCAGTCCGTGGACCAACTTCTTCCGGGTGTTCCTGCCGCTGTGCCGGCCGGGGCTGTTCTCCGGCGGCCTGATGGTCTTCGTGATGTCCCTCGGTTACTACGTGACCCCGGCGCTGCTGGGCGGTGCGCAGAACATGATGCTGCCCGAGTTCATCATTCAGCAGGTGCAGTCGTTCCTCAACTGGGGCCTGGCCAGCGCCGGCGCCGCGTTGCTGATCGTGATCACGCTGGTGTTGTTCTACTTCTACCTGAAGCTCCAGCCGGAATCCCCGGTTGGCGCCAGCAACGCGAGGTAAGCCGTCATGCTCCTGACCCCCAATGCCATGAGCCGGCGCATGCGCTTCGGCCTGTATGCCACCACCGGGCTGATCGGTCTGTTCCTGCTGCTGCCGATAGTGTTCATCGTGCTGCTGTCGTTCGGCTCGTCGCAATGGCTGGTGTTCCCGCCACCGGGCTGGACGCTGAAATGGTACGGCCAGTTCTTCTCCAACGCCGACTGGATGAGCGCGGCCATGGCCAGCCTCAAGGTCGCGGTGCTGACCACGTTCTTCGCCGTCGCGCTGGGCCTGCCCACGGCTTTTGCCCTGGTGCGTGGCCGCTTCCCCGGCCGGGAAATGCTCTACGGTCTGTTCACCCTGCCAATGATCGTGCCGCTGGTGATCATCGCCGTGGCGGTGTACGCGCTGTTCCTGAAACTGGGCTACACCGGGACCATGTTCGCGTTCGTGGTCAGCCACGTCATCGTCGCGCTGCCGTTCACCATCATCTCGATCATCAATTCGCTGAAGCTGTTCGATCAGTCGATCGAGGATGCAGCGGTGATCTGCGGCGCCTCGCGCCTGCAAGCGGTGTTCAAGGTGACCTTCCCGGCGATTCGTCCGGGCATGGTGGCCGGCGCCCTCTTCGCCTTCCTCGTCTCCTGGGATGAAGTGGTGCTGAGCGTGATGATGGCCAGCCCGACCCTGCAAACCCTTCCCGTGAAAATGTGGACCACCCTGCGCCAGGACCTGACGCCCGTGATCGCCGTCGCCTCGACGCTGCTGATCGGCCTCTCGGTATTGGTCATGGTGATCGCCGCCGCACTGCGCCGGCGCAATGAAATCAGCGCCTGAGCGCGCAGGAGTACGACATGAGTGCAGTGATCAAAGATTCCGCGCAGCAAAATGACAAGCCCCTGGTGAGCCTGCGCAACCTGAACAAATACTACGGCGACTTTGCCGCCGTGGACGACATCTCGCTGGACATCAAGGACGGTGAATTCCTCACCTTTCTCGGCTCCAGCGGCTCGGGCAAAAGCACCACGCTGTCGATGCTCGCCGGTTTCGAAACCCCGAGCAGCGGCGAGATCCTGGTCAACGGCCAGTCGCTGGTGAATGTGCCGCCGCACAAACGCGATATCGGCATGGTGTTCCAGCGCTATTCGCTGTTTCCGCACCTGTCGGTGCGCGACAACATCGCCTTCCCGTTGGCCATCCGCAAACTGGCCGCCGCCGAACGCGAACGCCGGGTCGATGCGATGCTCAAGCTGGTGCAGCTTGAGCAGTTTGCCCATCGCCGCCCTTCGCAACTGTCCGGTGGCCAGCAGCAACGAGTCGCCATTGCAAGGGCGCTGGTCTATGAGCCACGCATCCTGCTGATGGACGAACCCCTCGGTGCACTGGACAAGAAACTGCGCGAAGACTTGCAGGACGAACTGCGTCAGCTGCATCGGCGCCTGGGCATCACCATCGTCTACGTGACCCACGATCAGGAAGAAGCCATGCGCCTGTCCCAGCGCATCGCGATTTTCAGCCACGGCAAGATCGTCGGCCTGGGCAGCGGCTATGACCTGTACCAGAATCCGCCGAATGCTTTTGTCGCCTCGTTCCTTGGCAACTCCAACTTCCTCAAACTCAAGGCCCAGGGTAATGCGGTGGCGACCTTCGAGGGGCAACCGCTGTCGATCCGACTCACGGCCGGCCTGCAAACCGATCAGAACGTGTTGCTGATGGTGCGTCCGGAAAAAGCCCTGGCCCTGAGCAATGAACAGGCCGTTGCCGAACCCTTGGCGGCCGGCTGGAACGAAGTCTCGGCCAAGGTCGTGGAAGTGCTGTTTCTGGGTGAGAGCCAGACCTGCAGCGTGGTCACCGCTGGCGGCACCTCGATGACGGTCAAGGCGCTGTCCGCCGCCGGCATGCCGCTCAAGTCCGGTGACCCGGTGCGGGTGCGCTGGGCTACCGCGGATGCCTGCGTCTACACCGAATGGGCCGAAAGCGACCTGAACAAGGCCGCCGGCGCTCACTGATCCATTGGCCTGCGCGCGCGGGCCACTATAATGAGTCACCCTCGGGCCACCACAACGTCGGGTTGTGGTGGCCTTTTTTCTGGTTCTTTCTCTGGTTTGGAGTTCAGATCATTTTCGACCTGGACGCGGTCTCTTGTAGGAGCTGGCTTGCCAGCGATGGTCGTTAACGATAACGCGTGTGAGATGGATAAACGCGGCGCACTTGAGTCCATCGCCGGCAAGCCGGCTCCTACAGTTTCCCCCGAGATTGCATGAAGAACCTTTTTTCTGTCGCCTGTAAGATAAATTGGACAACTGATTCCTAAAATCCCGGTTTAATGCTAAATAGTGCTCAGTATTTTTAACACCCGACCCTGTCGTGCCACACAGTGCAACGAGAATAACGATATGAAAGTCCATTTCGAGAAAAGTGAAGTGTTTGGGACCCTCCACCTGCAAGCGGCGGTGGCAGCATGATCGAAGTTACCGAAGTTTCCATTGCCGAGCTGCGCGCCGCGCTCGAATCCGGCCAGACCACCTCGGTTGAACTGGTCCAGGCTTATCTTGCGCGGATTGACGCCTTTGACGGCCCCGAAACGCCTACCGCGCTGAACGCGGTCGTGGTTCGCAACCCCGAGGCGCTCGCCGAAGCCCAGGCGTCCGACGTCCGTCGCGCCAAGGGCCAGACGCTGGGAGCACTGGACGGGATCCCCTACACCGCCAAGGACAGCTATCTGGTCAAGGGCCTCACCGCCGCTTCCGGCAGCCCGGCCTTCAAGGACCTGGTCGCCTATCGCGATGCGTTCACCATCGAACGTCTGCGCGCCGCCGGGGCCATCTGCCTGGGCAAGACCAACATGCCGCCAATGGCCAACGGCGGGATGCAGCGTGGTGTCTACGGCCGCGCCGAGAGCCCGTACAACGCTGACTACCTCACCGCCCCTTTCGCCTCCGGCTCGTCGAACGGTGCCGGCACGGCGACCGCGGCCAGTTTCTCGGCCTTCGGCCTGGCGGAAGAAACCTGGTCGAGCGGCCGTGGACCGGCCTCGAACAATGGCTTGTGCGCCTACACCCCTTCGCGCGGCGTGATCTCGGTGCGCGGCAACTGGCCGTTGACCCCGACCATGGACGTGGTCGTGCCGTTTGCCCGGACCATGGCCGACCTGCTCGAAGTGCTCGACGTGGTGGTGGCCGATGACCCGGACACCCGTGGCGACCTGTGGCGCCTGCAGCCCTGGGTACCGATCCCGAAATCGTCTGAGGTACGCCCTGAGTCCTATGCCGCGCTGGCCGCGAATAGCGATGCGCTCAAAGGCAAGAAATTCGGCATCCCGCGCATGTACATCAACGCCGACCCTGAAGCCGGCACCTCCGAAGCACCGGGCATCGGTGGCCCGACTGGCCAACGCATCAACACCCGTCCTTCGGTGATCGGGCTCTGGGAACAGGCGCGCAAGGCCCTCGAAGCCGCGGGCGCCGAAGTGCTCGAAGTGGACTTCCCGCTGGTCTCCAATTGCGAGGGCGATCGTCCTGGTGCGCCGACCGTGTTCAATCGCGGCATCGTCTCCAAGGAGTTTTTACACCATGAACTGTGGGACCTGTCCGCCTGGGCCTTCGATGATTTCCTGCAAGCGAACGGCGATCCCAAACTGAATCGCCTCGTCGATGTCGACGGCCCGCAGATCTTCCCTCATGACCCGGGCACCCTGCCCAACCGCGAGGGTGACCTGGCCGCCGGCATGGACGAATACGTGCGCATGGCCGAACGCGGCATCACGCCGTGGGATCAGATCAGCACGGTGCCGGACGGCCTGCGCGGCCTGGAAAAGACCCGCAAGATCGATCTGGAAGACTGGATGGATCGCCTGGGCCTCGACGCGGTGCTGTTCCCGACGGTGGCCGATGTGGGTCCGGCGAATGCCGATGTCGATCCGCAATCGGCGGATATCGCCTGGAGCAACGGCGTATGGGTCGCCAATGGCAACCTCGCCATCCGTCATCTCGGTGTGCCGACGGTCACCGTACCGATGGGTGTGATGCCGGACATCGGCATGCCGGTCGGCCTGACGTTTGCCGGGCGCGCCTATGACGACTCGAAGCTGCTGCACCTGGCGTCGGCGTTCGAATCGACCGGCAGCAAACGCATGATCCCGCCGCGTACCCCGCCATTGGTCGCTGACAAGCGGTAATGTGGGAGCTGGCTTGCCAGCGATGGTCGTTAACGATAACGCGTTTGAGCTGGATGAACGCGGCGCACTTGAGTCCATCGCCGGCAAGCCGGCCCCTACAGTTTCCCGGGATCATCAGGGATCAACCTGGGCCATCAGCTCGGGAATCGATTCCGGCCGCTTGGCATAACGCTGTGCCAGCACCGCACAGACCATCAGTTGAATCTGGTGGAACAACATCAGCGGCAAGATCAGCAAGCCAATGGTGCTACCGGCAAACAGCACCTGCGCCATCGGCACGCCGGTCGCCAGGCTTTTCTTCGAGCCGCAGAAGAGAATGGTGATGCGGTCTTCCTGGTTGAAGCCGAATGCCTTGCCCAGTACGGTCGAGGCCACCAACACCAGCGCCAGAACGATGCAGCAGACCAGCACCAGCCCAAGCAGATCCAACAACGGAATCTGCTGCCAGATGCCTTCGATCACCGCTTCGCTGAACGCGCCATAGACCACCAGCAGAATCGAACCCTGGTCGACGAACTTCAACCAGCTCTTGTTGCGCGCCACCCAGTTGCCGATCCAGCGCCGCGCGATCTGCCCGGCAATGAACGGCAGCAGCAACTGCACGCTGATCTTGAGGATGGCGTCGAGGGTCGAGGCGCCTTCGCCGTGGACATTCAGCAGCAGGGTCACCAGCAACGGAGTGAGGAAAATCCCGAACAGGCTGGACGCCGCCGCGCTGCAAATCGCCGCCGGGATATTGCCCCGGGCCAGCGAAGTAAAGGCAATCGCTGACTGCACCGTGGCGGGCAGCGCGCACAGGTAGAGCATGCCCATGTACAGGTCATTGCCGATCAGCGGCGACAGCAGCGGCTTGAGCGCCAGACCGAGCAACGGAAACAGCACGAAGGTCAGGCTGAACACCAGCAAATGCAGGCGCCAGTGCCCGGCACCGGCAATGATCGACTCGCGGGACAGCTTGGCACCATGCAGGAAAAACAGCAGCGCAATGGCGATGTTGGTCAGCCAGCCAAAACCGAGCGCGACCTGGCCGCTGACGGGCAGCAGGCTGGCAAGCGTCACTACGCCGATCAGGGTCAGGGTGAAGTTGTCGGGTAACAAACGGGGGCGAGTCATGGGGTTGATCATCCGGGGGTTGCCAGTACATGAAAGTGACTCTAACGTGCCTGATAATTACCGACTAACGCCGATGAGCCAGCTGATGCCGCCTAAAGGACATGACAAGAGTGTTAGACGCAGTATTCCCGGGCTGTCCAGCCTGCCACGACCGCTCTACGGCCGTACCGAATCGCTGCCCAATCGCGCACTGACCCGGCGCCACAGCCACCCGTGGGTGCAGCTTTCCTATGCGATTGCGGGCGTGCTCGAAATACAGACCGGCGTCGGGCGTTTCGTGGCCCCGCCAGAGCGTGCCGTGTGGATTCCGGCGGGCATGCCGCACCGGGTGTTCAGTTCGCCGCGCACGGAAATGCGCAGCCTGTACATCGATTGCAGCGTCTCGACGTGGGCACCGCCGGGCTGTCATGTACTGGGGGTCAGCGATTTGTTGCGCGAGTTGATCCGCGCCTTCAGTCAGGTTCCGGTGGAATACGATCAGGACGGGCCGCACGGTCGGTTGGCCCAGGTGATTCTGGATCAGTTGGCCGAGGCGCCACAGATCGACTTGATGCTGCCGCTGCCCCAGGACAGCCGATTGCGGCAAATCGCGCAAAGCCTGGAGTCGCACCCGGAGCAACAGACCACGCTCAGTCACTGGAGCGACCAATTCGGCGTCACCGAGAAAACCCTCAGTCGCCTGTTCCTGCGCGACACCGGCCTGACTTTTCGCGCCTGGCGCCAGCGCTTGCGCCTGCTCGGCGCCCTGACGCCGCTGGAGCAGGGCGAACGAGTGACCGACGTCGCGTTGGCCTGTGGCTACGATTCGACGTCAGCGTTTATCGCTGCCTTCCGCCAGCAATTCGGCGAAACACCGGGGGAGTTTTTTCGCTGAGCCCTGCACCGTACATCTCTGTTGCCTGTCAGTCCGCCATCGCGAGCAAGCTCGCTCCCACAAGGAACATTACTTCGTACGCAGAATTTGTGCACAACAACATTCAACTGTGGGAGCGGGCTTGCTCGCGAAAGCGGTGGGTCAGTCGACACATGTATTGACTGTGACTGCGCATTCGCGAGCAAGCCCGCTCCCACAGGGCCATGGGTGTACACAAAATCTGTGCCCCCACAGATATCTCACACCATTTCCCGGTGTTACTGATCGGACTTGATACTGGTCCAGACCCGGGTACGGACCCGCTCAAGCTTTTGCGGCAATGGCTGCACGACGTACAGCGTCTTCAATGCCTCGCTGGTCGGTGTCAGGTTCGGGTTGCCGGTGATGTCCTTGTTGATCAGCGCCAGCGAGTCCTTGTTGGCATTCGGGTAACCGAGGAAGTCGCTGATCGGCGCGATGACTTTCGGGTCCAGCAGGTGGTTGAGGAATTCGTGGGCCTCGGCGACGTTCTTCGCGCTTTTCGGAATGGCGAAGGTGTCGAACCAGATCGGCGCACCTTCTTTCGGCAGGCGCCAGTCGACGACCACGCCGTTGCCCGCCTCTTTGGCGCGATTGCCGAATTGATAGAAGCTGCCGGAGTAACCGATGGCCACGCAGATATCGCCGTTGGCGATGTCGGTCATGTACTTGGCGGAGTTGAAGTAGGTGACGTAAGGGCGAACCTTGAGCATCAATGCCTTGGCTTTTTCGTAGTCATCGGGGTTCTGGCTGTTCGGATCCAGCCCCAGGTAATGCAGGGCCAGCGGCAGGATCTCCGACGGTGAGTCGAGCATCGCTACGCCACAGGCCTTGAGCTTCTCCATGTTCTCGGGCTTGAACACCAGGTCCCAGCTGTCCACCGGCGCATTCTCGCCCAGCGCCGCCTTGACCTTGGCCGGGTTGAAACCGATCAACACAGTGCCGTACATGTAGGGCACGCCGTACAGGTTGCCCGGGTCGTTCTTGTCCAGCAACTTGAGCAATGCAGGGTCCTGGTGCGACCAGTTCGGCAACCTGGACTTGTCGAGTTTCTGGAACACGCCCGCCTTGATCTGGGTTTCGATGAACTGGTTCGACGGCACCACCAGGTCGTAGCCCGAGTTGCCGGTCAGCAGCTTGGCTTCCAGGGACTCGTTGGTGTCGAAGGTGTCCCAGGTCACCTTGATCCCGGTGTCCTTGGCGAAATCCTTGGGCACGGACGGCAGGATGTAGTCCGCCCAGTTGTACACCCGCAATTCGCGCTGTTCGGCATGCACCGCGCTGGCCAGCAGCGACAGTCCGCAAACGGTGGCGCCCAGTATGCGTTTCATTGAGTCCATGGATCATTTCCCCAAGTGTGACGTGAGTTCGATGGTTTTTATGTTCTGTACACGGCAGCAGCCTTGAAAACAGCCAAGGGCAAGGAAGTGAAGCGTCTGGTTGTGGTTTTCACCTTGGGTTGCCGACTCAGCCACCCGCGTCTGATTCTTGCTGACGGCGTCGCCGGTTCACAGCGTGAGGCAGGCCAAAAGGAGATCGAAATGGCCAAAATACATGTCCGCTTTGATCAGAGGTGCGAGGCCTTTCACCGAGGTTAGTCCATACAGCCGATGCCCAGGCAGCCTCGTTGCTGCTTATTGCGCGTCACACCAATAACAAGATCGCGAGGCTTCGATGCGTGCTCCACTCCTGCTTGCCCTGCCCCTGCTCGGCCTGCTCAGTGCCTGTTCCGAACCCTATGAACCGCAACCGCTGGTCAGCAACGGCAGTGCCGCACCCTTGATCGGTAGCGCCGCTGTCGCGCAACCGCTGAACGGTACCATTCCCGCCAACCCCTACATGACCAGCAACGGCAGCAGCTACATGCATTCCGATGGCTACAGCTCCGACACGCACCCGGGGCCAGGTCCGTTGGGCCGGGATGTTCAGGTGAACAGTCGCGATGGCAGCCGCAAGCCCGGCGGCATGTGCCCGATCCATACCTTCGATCAGCAGGGTCGCCTGGTGGTGTTGTGCGCCAACCTGATGCAGTTCGAACTGCAATTGCTCGAACCACGCACCCTCAAGCTGCTGGCCCGCTACCCGCTGCCGCCGCGTCCGTCGACTTTCCACGCGCTGATTACCCTGGACCCGGACAAGATCATGGCCGACACCTCCGGCGCCTATTTCTATGTCGACGAACAGAATCGCGTGGTCATCGCCGATGCCGAGCAGCACATCCAGCGCGTCGTGCATCGTCAGGATGAGTCCGGTGCGTGGTCGTTCGAAGCGGTCGACAACTGGGACCTGAGCGACAAGGTCCCCCACGATTGTGTGAAGCCTGCCAACTGGTTCCCCAAAGGCGAATGCGACCCCGTCACCGGGGTCATGCCCGATCACCGGGGCTTGATCTGGTGGATCACCCGGCGCGGCCGCATCGGCACCCTGAACCCCGACACCGGCAAGGTCCAGGGCATTCAACTGGCCCACGAAGAAATCCAGAACGGCATGTCGGTGGCGGCCGATGGTGTCTACCTGGTGTCCGACCACGCCATGTACCGCTTCGTCGCCGATGCCGAGGGCAAGCCCGTGCAAGGCTGGCGCGAAGTCTATGACCGCGGCACCGGGCGCAAGGTCGGCGCGATCAATCAGGGCAGCGGTACCACCCCGACCCTGCTCGGCGAGCGCTACGTCACCATCACCGACAACAGCGACGGACGCATCAACCTGCTGGTCTACCGTCGCGAGCAGGACTACGCCGGCAATCGCCTGATCTGCAAGCTGCCGGTGTTCGACAACAACGCCTCGGCCACCGACAACTCGGCCATCGGTTGGGGTCACTCGATCATCCTCGAGAACAACGCCGGCTACACCAGCGCCTTCGCGCAGAAGGACTGGCAGGCCGTGCACGGCGGGATCAGCCGCATCGACATCCGCACCGATGAGTCGGGCTGCGACCGGATCTGGGAATCGAAGGAACGTTCGCCTTCGGTGGTTCCCAAACTCTCGGTGAGCAACGGTCTGCTGTACTTCTACACCTTCGAGCCGCAGCCCGACGGCGAGAACGCCTGGTACCTGATGGCGCTGGATTTCGACAGCGGCCAGACCCGATTCAAGGCGCTGAGCGGGGTCGGCCAGGCCTTCGACAACAACTGGTCGCCGATCACACTGGCGCCAGACGGCACGGCCTATGTCGGGACTTTCGGTGGGTTGGTTGCTCTTTGGGACAGGGGGGTGAATGCAACAAACGAGCAACCACGCGTGAGTGCCAGCGGCGGCCAACCCTGAAAAGCGACTCTTTGTGGGAGCGAGCCTCCCACAGGTATCGAGTACATCTGCAAGATTTCGGTCGGCTGGCAGGCCGACCTATTCGCAATTGAACGCGTTCCCTGTAGGAGCGAGCTTGCTCGCGAAAAACGTCTGGACAACACGATCAATCGGGCAGCACGCGTTATCGTTGACGTCCATCGCGAGCAAGCTCGCTCCTACAGGGCCGAGCGTTAGCTCGGAAGGCTGAGCGGAGGAACCCCGAGCCTAAGCGAGGGGCCGTACGTTCGGGGCGAGACCTTTGGTTCCTTTGGGCTGGGCCGGCACTCCGGCGTTTGCCAAAAGGGACTCGCCGTAAGGGCGAAACCGCCAGCCGCCGTTACCGCAGCAACGGATATGTACTCAATCAACCAAGAACCTGGTCGGCCCAAAGGCCGCCAAGGTCAAAGAATATCAACCAACACCAACAACCCCCTCCCCATGCATCTGCCGCAACAACAC
>NZ_JAGYGG010000032.1:0-63953 GCF_019947335.1 Pseudomonas sp. BF-R-24 | reverse complement strand
AACTCGGGCTGGTCTCAATACTGGACACGATAACCCGGCTTAACCGCTTAACCTGAACCGCCGTATACGGAACCGTACGTACGGTGGTGTGAGAGGACGGCGGATGTAAATCCGCCTCCTACTCGATCTGCGATTTAAGTTTTTGCGACCCATACTGCAGGAGCGAGCAAGCACGCTCCTGCTCGGTTGTTGGAATTCGGCAATCAGCCTTGCAAATACACCGCATGAGTATGGGTGTACTCATACAGCCCATGCTTGCCATCCGCGCCACCAATACCCGATTTACGCACGCCGGCGTGGAAGCCCTGCATCGCTTCGAAGTTCTCGCGATTGACGTAGGTTTCGCCAAAATCCAGTTCACGCATGGCCTGCAGGGTTTTGCTCAGGTCGCGGGTGTAGATCGATGAAGTCAGACCATAGTCGCAGTCGTTGGCCAGGGCGATGGCTTCGTCCAGGTCGTCGATTATCTGGATCGGCAGCACTGGGCCGAAAATCTCTTCGCGCATGATCTCCATGTCCGCGCGGCAACCCGCCAGCACCGTTGGCTGGAAATGGAAGCCATTGGGCAGGTCGGCCATCTGCCCGCCGCTGATCAGGCTTGCGCCCTGGCTCAGCGCGGTGCGGACTTTGCGGTTGACGCTTTCCAGCCCCTGGCGGTTGATCAGTGGGCCCATCTCGACGTCGGGCTGGGCAATCGGGTCGCCATAACGGGTTGCGCTCATGGCCGCTGCGATGCGTTCGATAAATTGATCCGCCACCTTGCGTTCGACGTACACCCGCTCGGCACAGTTGCACACCTGCCCGCTGTTTATGATGCGCGAATCGCGGATCGCCCTGACCGCCAGGTCGAGGTCCGCATCCGCCAGCACAATGGCCGGTGCCTTGCCGCCCAGTTCCAGGTTGAGCTTGGTGATGTTCGGTGCGGCGGCAGCCATGATCCGCGAGCCGGTGTCGACGCTGCCGGTGAAGCTGATCATGTCCACGCCCTTGTGCGAACTCAGGGCGGCGCCGACCTTCCCGTCGCCACAGACCACGTTGAACACGCCGGGCGGCAGGTCGGTTTCGGCCACCAGTCGGGCGAATTCGAAGCAGTTGTTCGGGGTTTCTTCACTGGGCTTGATGACGATGGTGTTGCCGGTCAGCAGGGCCGGGGCCATCTTGCGAGCGATCAGAAAGAACGGGAAATTCCACGGCAGGATCCCGGCCACCACGCCCAGTGGTTTGCGGAACAGGAAGATATTTTCGTTCTGACGGTCGCTGGTGATGATTTCACCTTCTATGCGCCGGGCCCATTCGGCCATGTAGTCGAGGTAGTCGGCGGTGAAATTGACTTCGACTTCCGCCAGTCCGCTGATCTTGCCTTGTTCCAGAGTGATGGTGCGCGCCAGGTGCGCGACGTTTTCCCGCAGTTTGGCAGCGATCCGGCGCAGGTGGCCGGCGCGATCATTGGCCGGTTTGCGCGCCCAGCCTTTCTGGGCGGCACGGGCGGCGGCGAGGGCGCGCCCGACGTCTTCGGCGGTCGAGGCCGGGACTTTCGACAGCACGGCGCCGGTGGCCGGGTTGATCACATCGAGATGGGCAGCGCTGGCCACGAACTGGCCGTCGATGAAGTTTTCGTAAACAGGCACGGATGACATGGTGCGACTCCTTGGCAGATCAGTAAGTGCGCGACGGCGCTTGAGTGGCAGCGGGTTCGCGGTAGCGGGCGAGGGTGGCCATGGCGCCTTGGCGTAGCAGGCTGATGTCGATGGCCACTGCAATGAACTGGCAGCCCCAGCGCTGGTAGCGACGGGCGTCTTCTTCGTTCGGGGCAAGAATCCCGCAGGCCTTGCCGGCCGCCAGTGTGGCGTTCACCGCGTGTTGAATCCGCTCCTGGACTTCCGGATGGCCGGGGTTGCCGGCATGACCCAGGCCGATCGACAAATCCGCCGGGCCGATAAACACCGCATCCACACCCTCGACGGCGGCAATCGCTGCGACGTTTTCCACGCCGGTGCGCGATTCCACCTGAACGATCAGGCACAGTTGTTCATGGGCGGTATTCAGGTAGTCCGGCACACCGTCCCAGCGGGTGGCGCGGGTCAGGCCGCCGCCGACACCGCGAATGCCGTGGGGCGGGTAGCGCATGGCGCGCACCAGTGCCTGTGCCTGCTCGGCGGTTTCGACCATCGGGATCATCAGCGTCTGTGCGCCGATGTCCAGCAGTTGCTTGATCAGGTTGGCATCGCCATTCACTGCGCGCACCACTGGCGCGGTCGAGTAAGGCGCCACGGCCTGCAACTGAGCGAGTACCCCGGGCACGGTGTTGGGAGCGTGCTCGCCATCGATCAGCATCCAGTCGTAACCGGTGGTGGCGACGATCTCGGCGGCGTAGCCGGTGGCGAACCCGGCCCAGATGCCATATTGGGTCGCTGAGCTGTTCAGCGCGGCCTTGAACGCGTTGTGCGGCATGTTCATGTCGAACTCCTTTCTCAGCGGTTATACGGCCGATGCAGTTGGCATTCGGGGTTGAGGGTCACGCCGAAACCTGGCTGGTCGAGCGCGGACAGGCGCATGCGGCCATTGACCGGCACCGGTTCGCCGAGCAATTGCGGGTGGAACATCGGCACCACTTCGTCAGCCTTCGGCGCCATCATCAGGAACTCGGCGAACGGGCTGTTATGCCGGGTGGCGACGAAGTGATAGCTGTACACCGAAGAGCCGTGGGGGATGACCAGCGCGTTGTGGGCGTCGGCCAGGGCCGAGATCTTCACCAGTTCAGTGATCCCGCCGCACCAGCCGACATCCGGCTGGATGATGTCGCAGCAGCCCATCTCCAACAGCATGCGGAAACCCCAGCGGGTGGCTTCGTGTTCGCCGGTGGTCACCAGCATGCCTTTGGGCACGTTGTTGCGCAGGGCCGCGTAGCCCCAGTAATCATCCGGCGGCAGGGCTTCTTCGATCCATTTCAAGCCGTATTCGTGGGCGCCGACCGCCAGTTTGGTGGCGTAATTGAGGTCCAGGCTCATCCAGCAGTCGAGCATCAGCCAGAAGTCAGGGCCGACGCGTTCGCGCATGGTGGCCAGTTCTTCGAGGTTCTTGCGCAGGCCTTCCTCGCCCTCGGCCGGGCCGTGGTGCAGCGGCATCTTGCCGCCGATGAAGCCCATTTTCTGCGCCAGGTCCGGACGGGCGCCGGTGGCGTAGAACTGCAATTCGTCGCGCACCGCACCGCCGAGCAATTGGTGCACGGGCTCCTGGCGGATCTTGCCGAGCAAGTCCCACAGTGCCAGGTCAACGCCGGAGATCGTGTTGATGACGATGCCTTTACGCCCGTAATACAGGGTCGACTGGTACATCTGGTCCCAGATTTTTTCGATGTCGGTGACCCGGGCGCCTTCAAGGAAGCGCGCCAGGTGTTTCTCGACGATGTACGCGGCAGGTTCGCCGCCAGTGGTCACGGCAAAACCGACGGTGCCGTCGCTGGCTTCGATTTCCACCACTAGGGTGCCGAGTACGTTGATGCCGAAGGTGCGGCGGCTCTGACGGTACTCGGGGTATTTGCTCATCGGCGTGGCGATGTGATCGTCGATCCAGTGGCCGTCGGCCTGGTCGTGATAATCCGCGCCGCCGCCTCGCAGAGTGAAAGCGCGGACGTGTTTGATGGTTGGAATGCCCATGGTGTGACTCCTCAGGTTTAAACGGTGGCCGGTTTGTTCGAGGCTTTATGGCCGGGCGCGCGTATGCCCAGCACCAGCAACGCGGCGATGACGGTGGTAGCGGCCAGCACGTACAAGCCTGCTGCCGGTGAGTGGAAGGCGCCTTCGGCCCAGTTCTTCAGCACCGGGGCGATGAAGCCACCGAGAGCGCCGAACGAGTTGATCAGGGCGATCCCGGCCGCGGCGGCGCTACCGGCGAGGTAGCTGGAGGGGAAGGTCCAGAACACTGGTTGCACGGCGATGAAGCCGGAGGCGGCAAAGCACAGGGCGATGATCCCTAGCAGCGGGTTGCTGAAGGTCACCGAGCAGGCGATCCCGGCGGCGGCCATGAGCAAGGTCAGGCAGGCGGTGCGGCGGCGTTCGCCGGTGCGGTCGCTGTAGCCGGGAATCAGGTAGGCGGCGATCAATGCGCAGATCCAGGGGATCGCCGTGACCAGGCCGACCATCAGCCCGACCTTGGTCCCCAGCAGCCCTCCGACCTGGCTCGGCAGATAAAACACCACGCCATAGACGCTGGCCTGGATCAACAGGTAGATCAGGCACAGGTACAGCACCGAGGGTTGGCAGATCACGTTGAGCAGGCTGCGGCCGTGATTCTGTTTATGGCTGTCTTCCTGATCGAGCAGGCTTTGCACTTGCTGGCGTTCTTCGACAGTCAGCCACTTGGCGTCGGCCGGGCGGTTGTCCAGATACCAGTAGGCCCAGATGCCCACAGCCGTCGCCATCAGGCCTTCAACGGCAAACAGCCATTGCCAGCCGTGGAAGCCGGCGAAGCCGTCCAGTTCCAGCAGCAGGCCGGACAGCGGGCTGCCGAAGATGAAGGCCAGCGGTGCACCGAAATAGAAGAAACCCATGGCCTTGCCGCGCACGGCGCTGGGGAACCAGTAGGTGAGGTAGAGGATCACGCCGGGGAAGAAGCCGGCTTCGGCCACGCCCAGCAGAAAGCGCAGGATGTAGAAGCTGGTTTCTGTGTGGGCGAAGACCATGGCGGCGGAGACCAGCCCCCAGGTGACCATGATCCGGCACATCCACAGGCGGGCGCCGACGCGGTGCAGGATCAGGTTGCTCGGCACTTCAAGCAACGCGTAACCCACGAAAAACACCCCGGCGCCGAAGGCGAAGGCGGCATCGCTGATATTGGTGTCGGCTTGAAAGGCTTGTTTGGCGAACCCGACGTTGGCGCGGTCGAGGAAGGCCATGATGTACATCAGCAGGAGAAACGGGAGTAGCCGCCAGGAAATTTTGGCGAGCAGAGGCGCGGGTAGAGTCTTCATCGCAGTTTTCCTTTGGTAGGGCATTTGTTCTTATGGGGAAGACTGTACGGCCGCTGATCGATGCGTTACAAATCGAATCTAGCTCACAACTGATACCTTCAGGGTATCGATAAAAAAGGCCCGTCATGACCACGCCGATCATCTCCCGCAGCCTGCTCAATCGCCTGCGTTACAAGCATCTGCACATGTTGGTGACGCTCAGCAGCAGCCAGAACCTGCACCGCGCTTCGCAAAGCCTGAACATGTCGCAACCGGCGGCAACCCGCATGCTCCATGAGATTGAAGACATGTTCGGCTGCGATCTGTTCGAACGCCTGCCGCGGGGGATGCGCCCGACAGCGTTGGGCCAGGAGCTGATTCGCTTTGCCGAATCGGCCCTCAGTGGCCTCGACCGTTGCGCCGAGGACCTGATGGCACGGCAGCAGGGCGGCTACGGCTATCTGTCGATCGGTACCATCATGGGCGCGGCGCCGGACCTGGTCATGGATTCGATTGCCGAGATCAAGGCCCTCAATCCGCAGCTGCGGATCCGCATCATGGGCGACACCAGCGACCAGGTGATCCAGTTGCTGGAACAGGGTCGCATCGACCTTGCCATCGCCCGGCGCAATGCCGCCACCGACAGTGAGCATTACGTCTTCGAGCAACTGGGTAACGAACGCTTGCTGGTGGTGGTGCACGCCGGCCACCCGCTGGCCCGGCGCAAAAAACTGGAGATGGCGGAGCTGGTCGGCGGTTGGCCGTGGATCCTGCAACCGGAAACCAGTCCGGCGCGCATCGGTCTGGATCAGGCGTTGCAGCGCCTGGCGTTGCCGTTGCCGGCAGACATCATCGAATGCAGTTCGGTGTACTCCATGCAGCAACTGATTCAGCTGACCGACGCGATCATGGTCCTGTCGGAAACCGCATTGCGCGACTATCTTAAAATGGGCCTGGTGGTGGCGCTGCCGGTGGAACTGGATGTGCAGATGGCGCCATTCGGGTTGTTGTTGCGCAAGGGCGAGCACATCAGCCGGGAGTTGGGGTTGTTCATCGATCTGCTGCGACGAAAAGCCGCGGTTTTTTGATTTCTTGGTCAGTTTTTAGTTTTCCGCGAAGGCATAAGCCTATAAACTTAACCTTTCGGTCAGCTTTGCACTGTCAACAACAGCCCTTTGCATCGTCGAAAAGGGCTTCTGCAAGACTCGAGATTTCCAGAACATAACCAGAAGGGCGGACCCCATAACCGCCCAGAGGATGATCCATGTCCAACCGTGATATATCCCGGCGCTCGTTCCTTCAGGGCGGGCTGGTAGCGGGTGTGAGCGTGACGCTCACGCCATTGAGCAGCCAGGCGCTGGCCGCCTTGATGGAAAACAGCGTGACCGTGCCGTCCGAGCAGTGGCTTGGCAACAATGGCAAGGCGCGCGCCCGTAACGATGCCTTGTCCAAGGTCTGCGGCAGCAAGGTCTTTGCCCGCGACATCCGCGCCAAGGACATGCCGGGCTGGCCGCAGCAGCAAGGCCACGCCATGCTGCTCAAAACCATCAAGGCCGACCACATCTTTGCAGGCATCGACCTGTCGTGGCTCGGTGCCGAGTTGCAACCTGACCGCATCGTCACCGCCGAAGACCTGGTCAAGGACGGTATCGTGTTCCCCGAGGAGCACGCCCCGGATCCGCTGTTGCCGGCCGGCAAGGTGCCGATGTTCATCGGGCACCCGGTGGCGATCCTGATCTGGAACGACTTCGAGCGCTTCCGTCAGGCCAAGAACCAACTCAAATTCAATGATAAGGCGATTCGTTACGGTGCCCAGGTGCCGTTCTACGAAGGCGATCCGTACGGCAGCTTCCGCTACGTGCGCGTCGGCGGCGCGACCTCGGCGGACGAAGACGAATTCGCCAGCCTCAAGGATTCGATTCTGTTCCCGATGCTGAAAAACCGTCGTCCGGTGTGGAACTCCCAGCCGAACCTGCACGGCAACCTGACCGAGCGCGGGCTGTTCTACGCCGAGCGCATGAAGCAGCAAATCGATACGCCGCCGGACAACTGGCTGGTGTTCGACGAACGCTACAAGACCCCGTCGATCGAACCGGCCGCCCTGGAGCCTGACAACGGCAACGGCTGGTACGACCCGGCCACCAAGACCCTGCATTTCGTCGTCGCCACCCAGTGTCCGCTGGAAGCCGCGACCGAAACCGCGAAGATGATCGCGCCGTCGCGTTTCGGCCTGGCCAACCTGAACATGCACCCAGGTTACACCGTCGGTTACGGCTCCAAGGACCACAACATTTTCGTCTACTACGCAGCCCTCGCAGCGTTGTACGGCGCCGGTGTACCGGTACGCCTGGCCAACGACCGCTACGAGCAGTTCCAGAGTGGCATCAAGCGTCACCCGTTCGACATTCGCTACCAATTGGCGGTGGACAAGAACGACCACAGCTTCAAGATTTTCCGCTCCGAGATGAGCGTCGACGGTGGCGGACGAATCAACTACAGCCCGTCGGTGGCTGCGGTGGGCGCCACGGCCGCACAGTCGATCTACTACATGCCGCAGAACGATCTGCAGGTCACGGCTTATCACTCCCGCGCCGTTGAAGCCGGGTCGATGCGTGGCTACGGCACCCTGCAAAGCATGGCGGCGACCGAGATGATGGTCGACGAAATCGCCGATCGCCTCGGTGTCGATGCCATTGAGTTGCGTCGCAAGAACGCACTGCGCTCGGGCATGAAAAACACCCAGGGCGCGATCCCGGCCGGTGCCTTGCGCCTGCACGAGATTCTCGACAAGGCGGCGGTCCACGACACCTGGAAAAACCGCGACGCGATCAAGAAACAACGCGAAGCCGCCGATCCGGACAACTGGTACGGGGTGGGTTTCGCCATCTGCCAGAAAGACTTCGGCACCGGTTCCGAAGCGCCGATGGCCAGCATTGAATTCACCGCCGAAGGTCGCATCAGCCTGCGCCACATCGGTATCGAAATCGGCACCGGCATGTCCACCTCCCAGGCCATGGTCGTGGCCGATTTCCTCGGTGTTCCGGCGCACGAAGTGAAGACCGGCGAAACCGAATGGAAAGAGTTGCAGCTGGTCAGTGGCGGCAACCCGTACATCATGAGCCAGGCCGAGCAGGACAACTTCCTGCGCAATCCGCGCTGGGTCGGCAAGGTCGCTTCGGCTTCGTCGGCCACCAACTCGGCGTACTACTTCAGCCACGCGACCCGTGAAGCGGCGCGCGTGCTGTTCAACCACGGCCTGTGGCCGGCGGCTCTGGAAATCTGGCGACAAGGCCCTTACGGCGGTCAGGCCAACCCTTACGTGGTGCGCCGCGAAGACGCCCATTGGGTCGACGGCAAGCTCACGGCCAACGGTATGGAGCCACTGCCTTTCGCCATGCTGGCCAAGCGCGTTCACGAACGTGGCCTGGTGAGCGGCGCCACCGTGCACGGTTTCAACCGCTGGAGCTGGGCCGAGGCCGAATTCAGCATCGACGGCGTGCGTGAGCGCTTGCCGCTCGACGGTCTGGCCGTGAAGTACGGCGACGGTGCACCGAAGGCGAAGAAGGCGCAGATGAACAGCGCCGGTTTCCATCTGCTGGATCGGCAGGGCATCGCCTACCCGGCGACCCAGCTGAACAACGCGGCGGTGACTTACTACAGCCCGGTCGCGACGCTGGTGGAAGTGAAGGTCAACAAGGGTTCGAACGAGGTGTCGGTACTCAACCATCACTCGTGGGTCGAGTGCGGTCGGGTGCTGGTGGAAGAACTCGTCAGGGGTCAGCTCGAAGGCGGGATCGCCATGGGCATCGGCCATGCGCTGATGGAAGAGATGCCGTTGTACGAAGGCGGGCCGGGGGAGGGTGACTGGAACTTCAACCGTTACCGCTTGCCGATGGCGCGTCACGTCGCGGTGTGGAAACAGACCGCGGAAATCCTGCCGCCATTGTCGCCGAGCGACCCGTCCAAGGGCATCGCCGAGGTGGTGATGATCCCGGTGGTCGGTGCCATCGGTAACGCCGTGGCCCATGCCATCGGTAAACGTGTCCGCGACCTGCCTATCACTTCTGCACGCATCAAGGAGGCCCTCAATGGCTAACCGTCCGCTTCAACTGACCCTCAACGGTCAATCCGTCGGCCCGGTGGACATCCCTGATGACCTGCCGATGATCGACTACCTGCACGAATACAAGAACCTCACCGGTTCGCGCCTGGGCTGCGGCCAGGGCATCTGCCACGCCTGCGTGGTGATCGTCGACAACCCGGACGGTACCAGTGAAGAAGTGCGCACCTGCATCACCGGCGCGCACTATTTCGAAGGCAAGAAGGTTCGGACCATCGAAGGCCATGCGACCTGCGACGAGCAGGGCAAGGTCACCGAGCTGAACCCGATCCAGCAGCGTTTCGTCGACGAGTTCGCCTTCCAGTGCAGCTACTGCGCGCCGGGCTTCGTGAATGCCGCGACCGTGCTGGTGGAAAAGCTGCAGCGTCAGCCCATCGTCAAAAGCCAGCTGGAAAAAGTCATCGAGGACAGCCTCGGTCATCACATCTGCCGTTGCACCGGGTACGTGCGCTACTACAGCGCCACCCGCAACGTGCTGACCGATCTCGGCCTGGTCAAGGAGGGTTAAGCATGAAGCTTCTACTTAGCCGCCTGGCGTTGGCGGTTGGTCTGGCTGCGCCTGTGGTGGCAGCTCACGCCGATGATGCGCAGGTCAAGCAAGGCGAGTACCTCGCCCGCGCCGCCGACTGCATGGCGTGCCACACCGCACCGGGTGGCGCGCCGTACGCGGGCGGCCTGCCGATCGTGTCGCCGTTCGGCACGATCTACGGCACCAACATCACCCCGAGCAAAGAGCACGGTATCGGTCTGTACAACGATGACGAGTTCTTCGCCGCGCTGACCGAAGGCAGGCGCCGTGATGGCGCGAACCTGTATCCGGCGATGCCCTACACCTCGTATCACCTGATCCCGCGTGCAGATTCCGACGCGATTCATGCCTACCTGAAAACCGTCGCGCCGATCGAGCGCGCAGCACCGGTCACCAGCCTGAGCTTCCCGTTCAACGTGCGCCTGGGCCTGATGGGCTGGAACATGATGTACGGCAAGGACGTGAAGCTGGAACCGGCTGAAGGCAAAAGCGAAGCCTGGAAGCGCGGTCAGTACATGGTCGACGTGCTGGGGCACTGTGGCGAGTGCCACACCCCACGTGGCTTGCCTGGCGCGATGCAGCAGGACAAGCGCATGACCGGCGGCATTCTCAATGGTTATCTGGCGCCGAGCCTGCTGGCCACTGACCTGGCGGCCCGTGGCTGGAATCACCAAGACCTTGGCTCGTTCCTCAAACACGGCATGAGCGCCCAGGGCACGATGTTCAACGAGATGTTCCCGGTGTTCCACAACAGCACCCAAAGCCTCAGCGATCCGGATCTGGCGGCGATGGCGACTTTCCTGCTCGGCGATCAGCCGCCTGCGGCGAAAGTGCTCGTCGAAGTGCCGTTGGACAAACTGAGCCCGAGTGCCCAGCGTGGCCGTCAGGAATATTTGAATGTCTGCGCCGGTTGCCATGCACCGGGCGGTGAGGGCAAACCGCACATCGCCGTGGCCATGCGCGGCAACACCACGCTGCGCCTGGAAGATCCACGCAACCTGGTGCGGGTGATCGACGACGGTATCGGCGAGCAGAAGTTCTCCGGTTTCGAACATATGCAGCCGATGCCAGGGTTTGTCGACAAGCTGAATGACGAACAACTCACGGACCTGCTGAACTACCTGCGTCAGGGCTGGGGTGGTCAGCCGAATGATCTGGCTGTAAACGACGTGCAGAAGTTGCGGGCCGATGCGCCGCCGCTCGAGCACAAGGCCCACTGATATGCAGCATCTGGATTTGCAAGTGGTGCGCCGGGCGCTGGAGTGGTCTACGGCCGGTCAGCGCATCTGGCTGTGTACGGTGCTGGCCACTTACGGCTCGGCACCGCGCGCACCGGGTTCGCTGCTGGCGGTGAACACGCAGGGGCACTGGATTGGCTCGCTGTCCGGTGGCTGTGTCGAGGAAGACTTTCTCGAGCGAGTCGCCGAGGGCGCGTTTCTGGAGCCAGTTTGTGTTGTTCGTTACGGCGAAGGCGACGATCCACGCTCACGCGTCAGCCTGCCCTGTGGCGGGGTGCTGGACGTGCTGGTCGAGAAGCTCGAGGCCGATTGCGAGGTGCAAGCGCATCTGCGGGAGCTGGAGTCGGCACTGTTGGGCCGACGTCGGTTGATCCGCGAGGTTGATCTGCAAAGCGGTGCGCGCAGCCTGTTCGATGATCATGAACAGGGTGTGCGTATCGAGCGTGAAATCGACCGGGTGCGTGTACGCGTCGGCGCGGCCCAGCGCTTGCTGCTGGCGGGGTATTCCAGTGTCGCCCAGGCCTGTGCGGAGTTTGCCGTGGGGCTTGGGTTCGAGGTGATTCTGTGTGACCCGCGGGACGAAGTGCTCGAAGGCGTCGTGCTGGAAAACGTGGAGATTCGCCGCCAACTGCCGTCGGTGTTCATCGCTGACGGCGGTTGCCACAGCGACACGGCGGTGGTGGCGTTGACCCATGATCCACGTATCGATGACCTGGCAATGATGGAGGCTGTTCGCACCGAGGCGTTCTACATCGGTGTGATGGGCTCCATGCAGACCTCGCAAAAGCGCTTCGAGCGGTTGCGGCGTATTGGTGGCTTGGGCGATGCCGAACTGGCGCGGATTCATGCGCCGATCGGCTTGAACCTGGGCAGCAAGACGCCAGCCGAGATTGCCCTGGCGGTACTGGCGGACATCCTGCGGATTCGCAGCGGTATCCCACGAGATCGTCTCTAACCCCCAAAACCTGTGGGAGCGAGCTTGCTCGCGATGAGGTCGTAACATCCAACACATCCGTTGGCTGCCAGACCGATATCGCGAGCAGGCTCGCTCCTACAATGTATTGCGTGTCGCTTAGTACCCGAACTTGTCCCGCAATCCGTAATACCACGCACCCAATGCCGCAAACGGTGTGCGCAGCAACTGGCCGCCGGGGAACGGGTAGTGGGGCAGGTCGGCAAAGGCGTCAAAACGCTCGGCCTGGCCGCGCAGGGCTTCGGCCAGCACCTTGCCCGCCAGGTGCGTGTAGGTCACGCCATGGCCGCTGCAGCCCTGGGAATAGTAGATGTTGTCGCCCAGGCGTCCGACCTGGGGCAGGCGCGACAGGGTCAGCAGGAAGTTGCCCGTCCACGCGTAATCGATCTTCACGTCCTTGAGCTGCGGGAATGCCTTGAGCATCTTCGGCCGGATGATCGCTTCGATGTTCGCCGGATCCCGCGCACCGTACACCACGCCACCACCGAAAATCAGGCGCTTGTCGCCGCTGAGGCGGTAGTAGTCGAGCAGGTAATTGCAGTCTTCGACGCAGTAATCCTGAGGCAGCAATGTCTTGGCCAGTTCTTCACCCAATGGCTCGGTGGTAATCACCTGCGTTCCGCAAGGCATCGACTTGGCGGCCAGTTCCGGCACCAGATTGCCCAGATAAGCGTTGCCGGCGACGATGATGAATTTGGCCCGGACCTTACCCTGCGGCGTATGCACCACCGGGCTGGCGCCGCGCTCGATGCGTATGGCCGGCGACTGCTCATAGATCGTCCCGCCCAGGGACTCGACCGCCGCCGCTTCACCCAGCGCCAGGTTAAGCGGATGGATGTGGCCGCCACTCATGTCGAGCATCCCGCCGACGTATTGATCGCAAGCCACCACTTCGCGGATGCGGCGTTGATCCATCAACTCAAGCTGGGTGTGCCCGAAACGCTCCCACAGGCGCTTCTGGGATTCGAGATGGCCCATCTGCTTGGCGGTCATCGCGGCGAACACGCCACCGTCCTTCAAGTCGCAATGGATGTTGTACCTGGCGACCCGATCACGAATGATTCGTCCACCCTCGAACGCCATCTGCCCCAGCAACTGGGCCTGCTTGGGACCGACCGTGCGCTCGATGACATCGATATCGCGGCTATAGCTGTTAACGATCTGGCCGCCATTACGCCCGGACGCCCCGAAACCCACTCTGGCAGCCTCGAGCACGGTGACCTTGAAACCGTTCTCCAGCAGAAACAGGGCAGCGGACAGCCCCGTATAACCGGCGCCAATCACACAGACATCGGTCTCCACGTCATCCTGCAACACCGGGCGCGGTGGAGCCGCATTGGCCGATGCGGCGTAATAGGATTCTGGGTAGGGAGTGTTAGCCATCCGGCAGCCTCTGTTTAATATATTTTACGAGTGCGTTGATCCTACCCGAGTTGAAAATCGCCCGCCAGCACCCGGAAAATCTTCTTTGTACCGGCAAAATTAAATATTTTGCATATTCATAGGGTTAGCGCGAAAAAAGGTGTTGACACCCCTCCGGAATTCCGTAGAATGCCGCCTCACAGCAGGCACGTAGCTCAGTTGGTTAGAGCACCACCTTGACATGGTGGGGGTCGTTGGTTCGAGTCCAATCGCGCCTACCAAACAAAATCCGCTCTGCTGGGCGGTCTAGAAGGGCTCACCGAAAGGTGGGCCCTTTTTTGTTGTCTGGTGTTTGGGCAAACTTTGGGAATATTTTGGGCAAACGACCAACGCGCTACACCTTCAGGTCGGCTTTCACCTTCATGTAAACCACCGCTTCATCACCGTGCCCCGCCTGGTAGTGCTCGGTCATCTTCACGTCGGCGTGCCCCATCAAACCTTGGATGTATTCCTGCTCGAAGCCCTGTTGCTCATAAATCCAGGCGCCGAGAGCGCGGATCTCGTGGAGAGTGGGGCGCTCGCCGGCTGGCATGTCCTCATAGGCCTTCGAATCGTCCCGAGCCTGGGCAAATGATTTGGTCAGGTAGTCCGCCGTCACCGCGTTCCAGTGTAGCTTGGCGTCCAACTGGGTGCGTTTGCGCGCCTTCGGCGAGTAGTGGATGAGGTACGGGCAGACGACCGGCGACTTCATACACTCCAACACCACCTCCCGCAGCGCCTGGCCCATGACAATCTCCAGGTGCACGGGCTTTCCGTAGTTCTGCGTTTTCCCGGGTGACACCTTGATGGTGTTTTGCTCGAGGTCCACAACCACGTACTTTCCCCGGGTGATTACCATCGCTGAGCCGCCGCTAGTGTTCTGCCGGCCCGACACCGGCGGCATCGCCGGGCTGGCGTCCATGCAGGTGATCGGCTCGGCCGGAAACTGGACCGGGTTTTATGTGCGGGCCTATGACGACAACACCAACCAACCGAACGGGCGCTGTTTACCCGGTCGTTCCAGAACTGGAACTATTTGCGCTATGAAATTACGGCAACGGGCAGTTCGCGTAATTTTTACAGTGTGCCGTTTAACTTTCCAGAAAACGAATACCTGCTGATTAATACTTTCGGCATGAACATGCTGACGGGTTCGGGTTCCGGGCGAAGCGTTAAAACACTGTGGGACTTTAATGCCGGCGTGCTGTACGCCTTGACCGACGGCTTTAGTAACCCGTTCGCATTTTTCATGCCTGCGGTATTCGCCAAGATCAGTGTTTAAACCAACGTTTGCATCCCGCCCCAGTGCGGGCTTTCACTTAAAATTGAGGACGATCAAATGGCTAAGCAGACGATACTGCTCGGTACTTCACCGAGCGGAGTCGGCGGGGATACGCCGCGGAGTGCACTAAAACCGAGAGCAATTTTGTTGAGTTGTACGCGCGCCAGGCATTACTTGGTACTGCATCCAACGTAAATCTCGGCACTGCCGCCGGCAATGCAATGCCAGTTGGCGGATTCGGTGTGGGGACCCAATTCAATCCTGGGCTACCACTCTTGAGTGATGCTTCGGGCGTAGAAATTTATTCTACTGGTTTCTATCGATACGCAAGCACAACGCAGGGGCGCCCGACGTTTGGTACAGGGTTTGGGGCGCTTATCGAGTTATCGGCATTGTTTAGCGGTGGCGCTAACTACGGCGGCCAAATCGCTGTTGATTACGCTACTTCGGAAATGGGATTTCGTTGTCTGTCTGGTGCAGCTGGTTTTTCTGCTTGGCGCAAGATCTACCACGACGGCAACACCACGCGCGCCGCTGACGGCACATTGAAGGCGATCTGATTATGACAAGAGCTGCGATCAACATTCTGGGCACTACTGGCGCCACTTACGACTTTGTTACTCAGGGCGACACTCCAGTGTCTTCTTCGCGAATCTCGAAGGGCGTTTACAAAGTTATCGGGTGCCTGGGCATGGTGCCTTTCCCCCCCCGTCGACGAGGGCTGGGGCTTTACGGTCAATCAGGTCGATAACCGTGCTGATGTCGAGACCGTTTTTACCGATGGGGAACTAATGGTGACTGTGACAAAGGACGGTCTGCCATACGACCTGAAGCACATGATCACCTTGCACATCTTAGTACCGACCCCTGATCCCGTGAAAATTTCTGAAATTCCCGCCGAGGCGTCTCCATCTGGTGAAGAGCCTACCGTCGAAGCCTGAATCAATAGATCCAAACGCACCCGCCATCGAGCGGGATTTTTTTGCCTGGAAAAAAGGAATGTCCTTCACATCGCAGCAACCGCTGCAGATCCCCCCGAACGCCGGCGCTATTCGCGTCGAAGGCGGATCTTCTCCCAGCTGCGATCGACATAAAACGATCCTGTATCGCCTCGGACGGAATAAATCGTCGCTCTATAGGCTGCTGTCCAGCGCGAGCAGCCTAAGGCAAGTAGTTTTTTGTAGGCCCACTTCCATCCGTTCTTAGGTGCGATGCTCATATTTTTCCTTAGGTCCGTACCAGCCATTCCCTGATGGTAGCTAGGAGCTCCAGGATATCCAGCGATTGATTTCAGGCGTCAAAAATTCGCCCAAGAACGATTACATTCGTTTTCCTCTGAAAGCGAATGCCAAGCACACGGCAGCAGTAGCTGTTATTGACCCGCCATAAGCCCGCCCTGAGCGGGTTTTTTTACGTCTGGAGAAAAGCATGACCGTCACAGAAAAAGACCGCGATATCCTCGCCCGCACGCTGTGGGGCGAGGCCTGCGGCGAATCCTTGGCCGGCCAGATCGCCGTGGCTTGGACTATCCGCAACCGCGTGAAAGACGGCAAGGACAAATCGTGTTGGGGGGAGGGCTATGCCGTCGTATGCCAGAAACCCTACCAGTTCAGCTGCTGGAACAAGAGCGACCCGAACTTCGCCTCCCTGAGTGGCGCGAAGCCGATTCCGTTCCGCGAGTTGGCGCAGGCACGGATCGCCGCTGACCAGGTGATCGATGGAAAGGTGCCGGATCCCACCGGTGGTGCCACCCATAACTACGCGACCACCATGCCCAAGCCGCCGGCCTGGGTGAAAGGTGCCAAGCAGACGCTGGCGCTCGGTCACCATGTGTTCTTCAAGGATGTGCCATGAGTCGCCTATCGAAAGTTCTGAGAGACAGCAATGACAATGGTCTGACGTTCTGGTGTCCTGGCTGCGATGGCGCACATGCCATTCAGCATGGCGCCGGGACCGGTCCACGCTGGGGCTGGAATGGTAGTGCGGAAAGTCCGACGTTCACGCCTTCGATCTTAGTCAGGTATCCGGCTAACCCTGACGCCATTGAAGAATTCAAGGAGTGGCGTACGGAGCGTGTATGTCATTCGTTCGTCACCGATGGCCGTATCCAGTTCCTGGGCGATTGCACCCACGCGCTAGCCGGACAAACGGTCGATCTGCCGGAGTAGGAGGACTGAGCATGACGACCTACCTGAAAGCAGGCGCTGTTCTGTTGCTCATAGCTATGGTGCTGGGCGCGCTGTTCGGCGCCTATCACCACGGCGTGACGGTCACGGATGAAAAGTGGCAGTCAGAATGGAATGATCGCGACACCCGGGACGCCGAGGCGAGGGCACTCAATGAGGCCACCGAGCGCACCAAAGAGCAGGCCTACCAACAATCAATCAACAAGGCGGCTCAAGATGGGCAACGAAACATCGATCAAGCAATGGCTGATGCTGCTGCCGCTCGCGCTGCTGCTGACGACGTGCAGCTCGTCGCCGACAACCTTGCCCGTCGACTCGCAGCCAGTGAAGCCAGCGGCAATTCCTGTACTGCCGCCGCAAGCTAGACGGCTACCCACGCCGCAATGGTGCTTGCCAACGTGTTCAAGCGCGCTGACCAGAGAACGGGCGACCTGGCTGCAATTGCCGACCAAGCCCGAACCCGGGAATTGACCTGCGAACAGGTGCATGAAGGTCTTTCGAGGTAGGAATTGTATGCGGTCGGCAGAACGCCGGAGGCAGGAAAAAATCCCCGATCTGCTGGAGAGCAGTTCGGGGCAAGTCATGAGACATCATTGAGGGAAGGGAATCTCTCCATGAACTAGCGTCCCGATAACCCTGTCCTCCGGGGGAGTTAAACATCGGCGAGAAGCGGGTGGGAAGTTAAATAATTGTCACAAAAATATTTATAGATTGGTCCACGTTCTATTAAAGACTAGGTGAAATTTACTTCAGTGGAAGGCGCTGATAGGGGGGAGGTGTAATGGTCGTTTGTGGCGCTGCCGGCGCAGATTGAGCTGCCGCTGGAGGGCAGGATGAAGAATAAGGGATTTCCCTGCATGGCGTTTCGTCAGTGCAGAAAGGCGCACCAATGAGTGCCCAGTTTGAAATACGACCAAAAGGGAGAGAGCCACGTCCACTCCCTTTTGAAACAAAGCTTCCAATTGCTCAATCTCGGAATCCGAGATCAGTCGTCATGTTTGTGTTTATGTTTGTTCTTGTACTTCTTTTTATGCTTGTGGTCGTAGTGGTCGTTATCGTGATCGTTATCGTTGGCCAGATTGTTGCCGATAGCACCACCTGCTGCGCCGCCCAGTCCAGCGCCGATCAGGCCACCAGTGGAACCACCAACACTGTTGCCGATTACCTGACCACCCGCTGCACCGAGCCCGCCGCCGATGGCTGATTCGGTCTTGTTGCCACTCTTCGCGGTCATTGCGCCCCCAGCTGCGCCACCTACGCCGGCTCCGATCGCAGCGCCGGTGCTACCCCCCACAGCCTGACCGACGACGCTTCCAAGGGCTCCACCGACACCGCCACCGATAGCTGTGTTGGTGGCTTCGCCAGCGAGGGAGTACTGCGATACAAGAAGGCTTAATGCAACGACAGTGAATGATTTACGCATCAGACAAACCTATAGAAATACCCAAGGAAAGAAAGTTTGTTGGTACGAATCAGTCAGGTCAACAGGTATTTGACGGTGCATAAATTTGGATCAACCAATCTGTGATTAGCGCAGCCGCTTGTTGATCAATTATGACCTGTGGGCACTCCCCCATAGGCCCTTTGCATGTCGCCGATGGCTCGGTCGGTTCATGCCTGATGGCGGCGGCCACATGATCTAAGAGGCGTGCAGCAGCTACATCGAACGTGTCTTTGGTTATCTTTATACCGAGAATATTGGCGAGGTCTTTTTGAGCCTGTGACGAGCGAGAACGGGTCATACTTACTGGACTCCATTAATCGATTGCAGTCACTCCGGCGCCATTATCACCGCGAGCGTCATCTTGATGAACTCCTCATTCTTGTCGATGGCTTCTAGGGAGCAGCGTACGTTATCGGCGACATCGGCCGACCCGCGCTGCTCGACCCAGTTCGAAAGCTCCATGATGGCTGCTTCCAGGGCGAGTTGGTTTCATTGATCTTGAAGAGCAGGGAAGGGAGCAGGTCAGAGTTTGGCATCGCGAATTCTCCTTGGAGTTTTCAGCGTAGCAGGGGCGACCTGTGGGCTTGGAGTGTAGGTCGACAGAACGCCGCAGAAAGGTGGCACTACTGTAGGAATATACAACGCTAAGTTATTGATTCTTATAGGGAGATGTGGCGGTTTTGAGGGGGTTGAAAAAGTCTTATTTTTTCTTATAGATCAAAGCGTTATGACTGTTTACCGGTCACCTTGACATGGTGGGGGTTGTTGGTTCGAGTCCAATCGCGCCTACCAAACAAAATCCGCTCTGCTGGGCGGTCTGGAAGGGCTCACCGAAAGGTGGGCCCTTTTTTGTTGTCTGCAATTTGCACCCCCCCACTCAAAACGCCAACTTGGCGCCCAACTCCACATACTCGATCTTCTTTTCGTCGTGCCCCTCCTGATAGTGCTTCGTCACCTTCTCATCTGCATGCCCCGTCAACGCTTGGAAGGACTCCTGTGGGAATTTCTTCCGTTCGTACAGCCATGTCCCCAGGGCTCGGATCTCATGAAAAGTGGGGCGCTCGCCGGCCGGTACGTGGTCGTAGGCGTGCGCGGCGCCCCGGGCTTGTAGTGGATCAGGCGCGGTGACGCCAGTGGCGACCGCAGGCATTCACCGACAACCTCACGTAGCGTGGCCCTCATAGCGATTTATCGCCTGCCGTTCACCGGCAGGCTCAATGTCAATTTTTTTCAGGGTTGTGTTCGGGACACTTGGCGCTGCTCTGGGTAAAGTCATTACCGCTTGCCCGGCCTGGTGTGTTTCAGATGGATTACTGAATGGCCAGCAACTGGTCAGGGTAAACGCCATTCAAGTGATGATTGATGCACATGATCAGCAGTAAACACGGCTTCTTACTGAACGGAGGAGGTTGTCGCCTTTAGTGAACTTCTTGGATTTCGCTTGCAGTCTACTGTGGCGCATGGGCAATCCTTTGTAATTATAAGGCTCCTTATTTAACTTCATAAGGATTTCCTCGTTGCCAATAACACGTTCCCCGCTGCTTGTTAGTAAGTCAAACACTACACATTCCATGCGAGTTAATTTGATAATCGTCAGATTGTTAGAAGGCAGGCGTTGGGGGTTGTTAAATACTCAAGTTTGTAGCATCGGCCTGTTGATGCGATCAGATACACACTTATAGCCGCGCTGGTCGATCCAGGCAGCAACTTCATCGAAGGCAATAAAATCTTCGTCGGAAGGATTGAGCGGGGCGGCGATAAGACATTCTGGCATCGCGCTTCCTCCATGCACAAAAAAAGCGTAGCCCAAGAGGTGCGCACACTGTAGGTAGCAGGCGAACTGTAGGTAGCAGGCGAACTGTAGGTGGCAGGCGAACAAACCCCGTATGGGCGGGCTTAACGGGAGAGAAAAAAAGGATGGGTGCTGATCCGTCGGCAGTCATTGAGTTTCGTTAGTGAGTTACGGCGCCGCTGTAGTGCAGGACAACTGGATTGCCTTCAGCCTTCTTGTTGCTTTTGTGGGTAACGGGCATGGCGAATGATTCAGGTAGGTGCTACTTCCCATGACCGTTGGCGCCATTAGCGAGGGAGTCTATAGCAACTCTTGATTTTTATTCTCGTCTTTAACGTTTTTCAGGCGCCAAATATTTGAACTTTTAAAGTTGTTAGAAAAGCGATTGGTCTTAGCGCGATTTATTCATACGGCCCATTACAAACTCAGCCATAAGTAAGAAAGCGTCAAACTAGAACAGGCGGCGAGGAGTATTGCAACCCGATAAAAGACAAAATATTGACAACAAAAAACAGTCACATTCTCCCTATTAAGTCGGTGGTATATCATGATCAAGATCATGGCCTACTTTTTAATTGGAGCTGTAACTGCAGGATGCAACGGCATCGTAAAACCCGACTTTTCGGGATCTGCGAGTGATTCATATTTTTCAGTCTACTCGGGCTTTCCTGCACCGTATCTATACATGGCCTCGGCCGTGCAGTGGAACGATGACTACGCCGTAACCACCCGTCACACTCCGTTCATCCCCAACGTGAAGTACAGCTGCAGCACAGGTTGTGATCTCGTCTTCATCCTGCACAAGGCCAACGGCCGCTACCCGTCATGGCGCGCACCGCGTGTGGGCGAGAGCATAACTGCCGTTGGGGCGAGTCCTTACCTCATGACCACTTCCGGGAAGGGCAAGGTATATCAAACGCCTTTCGTCAATACCGCCGAACACAGCGGTGATCTCTATGCCATCCATGATGCCCCACTGATCAAGGGCATGTCGGGTGGGCCGGTCATCACAAGTGACGGCTGTATTGTCGGCATCAATATTGGTTTCTATTCAACCACCCTGAACGATGTGAGCAATCACTCCGGCGTAAAGGGGGCTGAGAGGATCAGCATCTTTATTCCTTACTCGATCATTCAGCGCGAGTGGGGGATATTGCAGGCAAAACTTGACGACCCGCACGGCGCGAAGTATGTCGCGAAATAACTTTTAGCTTTCAACCCATTGGCCATCGCGCGTACCCGACAAAGTCCCCTCTGATGGGCGGCCTGGAAGGGCTCACCGAAAGGTGGGCCCTTTTTGTTGTCCTGGATTTCTTCAGGGTGTTCACAAAGTATCTGGCTCGTTCACGCTGGACAACGTGAACGTTGATGCACGCGCGACGATTGCTGAGCGGATACCGGGCCACCAGTGATTGCCAGGTAATCGTTCAGATCGTCGCCAGCCTCAGTAGGCGTCAGAGGGCAAAGGTCGCTGCAAGGCCGTGGTGGCCTTCCTGTGCTCCCGCGATCAGGTGCATTGGGATGTTCTGTTGTACTTCAATGGACGGTACTTCGAAGTTCCCTACGATCTGGAGGTGGCGCTCGCTCAGTTCGGTCGACTTTCCTGCTTTTTCCTTGGCCATTCTCGCGTGGTTCATTGCGATTTCGTTGAGCGTTGACACGTTACATCTCCCGGTGACTGACCAAGCGTATCGCTGGCGTCCTTAAGCATTGATTGAATGGCTGCGGCGTCAGAATCCTGTCGTTCCGGCGCTGCTACGGGCGATCTTAGCAAGCCTCAAGCCACGGATACGGGCGAATTCCTCGTTGTGTTCCGGTAGGCGACGAATGGCGGGTACCTGTGAATGATGGTCCGGATTTTTTGTTATTCAGGCGTAAACTAGCAAGGCGACGTTATCAAAAGGAGCCGCCTATGAACGCCGATCAAATGAGCAAGCAGGCACCTGTGGACACGGCTGTCTGGGATCGATATTTCTGCGCTGCATTGATTGCCGAAAGCAATCTGACTGCCCCGATTGTGGGCGAGGCTACTCACGAGGACAGGCAGAACCTGTTGATCGAGAGGGCCAGAGTCCTCGCGGATAAAATGATGCAAAACCGAAGATAACCAGAGCCCAGCCGTCGCGCTGGGCTCTTTGCATGCGGGGTCATGCACCGATGCTGGGGGCGTGCGCATTGCGGATCAGGCGATCAACTCCACCTTGCCGCTCGCCAGGCGATAGATACCGCCCACGATCTTGAGCGCGCCTTTACTCTGCGCATCAGTCAGCAATGGCGAGGCCTGTTTCAGGCTGTTGACCGAATTTTTGACGTTTTGCGCGGTGGCGTTTTCCATCAAGTTCCCGGGCTGCTTGAGTACTGCCTCGACTGCCGACTTGAGTGCGTCAGTCAGTTTCGGGATATGACCGGGGAAAATCGTCTGATCCTTGACCGCCTTGATACCGGCCTCGATGGCACCGCAACTCTCATGCCCGAGTACGAGAATCAGCGGGGCGCCCAGTACGGCAACCCCGTATTCAAGACTGGCCAAGCCTTCCGGCGTAACGAAGTTGCCCGCAACGCGGATGGAGAAAAGATCGCCGCGCGCGGTGTCGAACGCATATTCCGGGGCGATCCTCGAGTCAGAGCAACTCAGCACGGCCACGAACGGATTTTGGCCGGACACCAAGGCCTCTCGCTCTGCCTTGAAATCGTGCGTCGTGGAAGTGCCGCCTACATATCGTGCATTGCCCTCCATCAGTCTTTTCAACGCCAAGTCGGGACTGATTACGTTTTGAGGTTTGGGTGGGGCTGACGCTTTTTCGGCTGCCTGGATGATCTTGCCGGGCAGTGTGCCGGTCAGCAGCAGGGCGCCTGCGCTCAATCCGGCAAATTGAAGAAAACGACGACGGCCTGTTGTGTTTGAAGCAGAGCTTGAATCACATGATTTACACATGATTTTGTTTACTCAGTTCAATGGGGTGAGAGTGAGTTGCTGTTGGGGCGGGTACTGCCATGGACGCTCAATACCGGCGCAGTGGAGTCTAGTAGGTCTGTCATATTGTGTTCCGGGCATTGTCTGCGGATGGCGTGCACGCAGCCATTTCATGGGCTACTACTGACAGGCTCATACAACTTCGACCTGGCAGGAGTTTCTCGATGCTGACTCAATGGTTTCTGGCGGCGGTTCATCTTCTGGCATTTGCCTTGGGATTCTGGGCGGTATTGGTTCGAGGTACGGCTTTTCGGCGTTTGGCAGATGGCGCCACAGAGGTGCGCAGTGTTTTGATGGCGGACAATATCTGGGGTATTTCAGCTGTCGTTTTATTGATCAGTGGCGGGGTGCGAGCCTTTGGCGGGTACGAGAAGGGCGCGGACTATTACCTGCATCAGCCGCTGTTTCATCTGAAGATGACGCTGTTCGTCCTGATCTTGTTGCTGGAGATTGCGCCGATGGTGACGCTGATCAAATGGCGGATAGCGCTTGCCCGTAAAGTGGCGATCGATACCGGCCGTGCGAAGCTGTTTGCACGGATCAGTCATATCGAGGCGCTGCTGGTGTTGCTGATGGTGGTGGCAGCGACTGGTATGGCGCGAGGCGTGATGCTTGGTTGACTGCGCAGTGAACGCATCCTTCCCTGGGGTAAACCAGAAAAGTCTGACAGCAAAAGGATGGAGCTTGCCGCTAGTATCGACCCTTGGGGGTTGAGTGGGGGCGAAAGCACGGGGCGATGGGGTGCTGAATCTTTAGCCAGCCGTGATTCCGGACTGAACGGGCTGGCTACTGACTGCAACGGGATTCAGGATTGCGGCTTTTCCGGGGCGGTCAGGCCGGCCTGAATGCGCTGGTAAATTTCTTCACGATGCACTGCAACGTCCTTCGGAGCGTTGATGCCGATCCTGACTTGCTGGCCGCTTACGCCCAGGATGGTGATCGTAATGTCATCACCAATGTTTATGCTTTCACCGACTTTGCGGGTGAGTATCAGCATGGTCTTCTCCTTGATTGCTTTGTGGGGCACCTGATTCGGACAGTGCAGAGGTCGGTGGTATGTATAGATTAGTGCGAAGTCTCGTGGTTTGGGTGCCTCTTTCTGACGCGCAGATGCGGCATTAATTCCCAAGACGTAACTATACAGAGGCCGCAATCATCAATCTCGTTGTTTTGAGCCCATTTTACGGCACTCGTGAAGTATTCATGGGTGTTAAAATCGCCGCTTTATGCATTTGGAGGGAAGCGTCGTGCGCAAAATGGTTTTGATCATCGCGATATTGGCACTGGCGGGATGTGGCGAAGGCAGCCGTGTGGATGCGCCGAAGCCCAAGCCGGCCATGGCTGCCGTACCCGCGCCAGTGTCCGGTCCGCAATGGGATCTTGAAGTGCGAGGTGAAACCCCTCAGGCGGTCAGTGATCTGAGTGGCTGGCTGATCGAGCACAGTTTCATGTCCAGTGTCGTCAAGGAGAATGGCAATACCCGAATCCTGGTGGGGCCATTCAATTCGAAAGCCGAAGCCGAAGCCAAGCAGGATGAAGTTCGCGCGGCGCTCACTCGCTCGAAGAAACAGAACATCGAATTGCTGGTGCTTGAGCGTCCAGCCGCTCAATAACGTAGCGCAGACGTTGAAGAAACAAAAAAAGGCCTCGGGCGTTTAGCGCCGGGGCCTTTTTTGTTTCAGTGTCCCGTCCTGGATTCAGCCGCAGGCCTTCATGTCTACCGGGCCGACGAACTCGTTGCCGCGCCCCATGACGCACCCCACGCTCTGATTGCGTTGGCGTTCCCAGGCCTGTACCGGATAGGTCTTGTCCCAGGCTTCGTACAGTTGTCGATCCTGTTTCGACAGGCGCAAGCCATACTGCTTGCTCATGTAGAAGTAGGTCCGGGCGATCATGCCGCGAATGGAAGGGCGGGGCATGACTTTCTTGGCCTTGAAGTCGACCTGGGTCAGGCAGGAACCATATTGCCCCGACTGCTCGGGCAGCCAGCCAAAGCTGAAGTTGCTGCGATCGCCATTGACCTCGCCAATGCTGGGCACCAGGTTGTGCAAATCAGCCTCGGCCTTCTGGTAAACCGGGTCGTAGCGGGTGCAGTTCTTGCGACCGCCCTCTTGCCAGCACTGGCGTTGATGGCCGATTTGCCAGGCCGGAACAATATGCTCCCACTCGATGCGGGATGCGCGTTTGGCATTTTTACGTGGCACATAACCGCAGGCTGCAAGGTTCACCCGGTTACCGGTGTACTTGCAGCCACAGTAAAACTCGGTGGACTGGGGCGCGTAGAGTTTCCAGGCGACCTTTTTCGCTTCGGTAAAAGTGCGCGGCGCGTCGGCTTGCGCCCCCATGACAAAAAACAGAAACAGCAAAGCAAACCAGCGAACACTCATCGACTCAATCTTCCTTCGGCACAACCCAGAAAATCTGCACACCGCCATCGTCGCGATAGGCGAGGGTGACGTTGTCGTTTTCGTCTATTTCTTCCAGTAAGCGTTCCCATTCATCCACCGGCTCGTCGGGAAGGCGGAAGATCAACGCTGCCCTGGCTTTTTGTGCGGTGGGGGAGTTGATGATTTTCTGAACGCGCAGGCCCATGCGTACATAGGTGTCGAGAGAGGCTGAGGTGGTGTCCACGGAATTATCCTTATTAAGCTGTACGTGCATACAGTATTTAACTGTAGGCCATTTCGCAACTGCTTAAAAACCAAGAAAATCCTCTGACAGCGATTTGTTCCGTTTGGCGTAAGGCGAAGGGATTTTTTTTGTAAGATCCGCGGCAGCCACTCGCCAAGGCTGGCGAATGGCGCACGGGGTGCCCGACCGGATCCGGTCGGGCGAGGGCGAATCAGTATTCCCAGAACATCCGTTGCAGCTCTTTGCTGTCATTGGTTTTGGTCAGCGCGACCATCGCCAGGACCCGGGCTTTTTGCGGATTCAGGTCGTTGGCCACGACCCAGTCGTATTTATCGTCAGGCTGTTCGGCGTTGCGCAGTACAAAACCGCCGGCGTTGACATGGGACGAACGAATGATCTGCACGCCATCCTTGCGCAGGGCTTGCAGGGCGGGCACCACTCGCGACGATACCGAGCCATTGCCGGTGCCGGCGTGGATGATGGCTTTGGCGCCGGACTGAGCCAGGGCCTTGTAGGCGGTGTCGCTGACGTTGCCATAGGAATAGGCGATCTCGACGTCAGGCAGGCTCTTGATGGTCTTGATGTCGAATTCGGAATCCATGGTGTGACGCTTGGCTGGCAGGCGGTACCAGTAGGATTTGCCTTCTACCACCATGCCCAGCGGACCCCAGGCGCTTTTAAACGCTTCGGTCTTGATGTTGATCATTTTGCTGACGTCGCGACCCGACTGGATTTCATCATTCATGGTCACCAGCACGCCTTTGCCTCGCGCGTCTTTGCTGCTGGCCACGGCCACCGCGTTGTACAGGTTCAGCATGCCATCGGCGGACATCGCGGTGCCTGGGCGCATGGAGCCTACGACGATGATCGGCTTCTCGGTTTTTTCCACCAGGTTGAGGAAGTACGCCGTTTCTTCCAGGGTGTCGGTGCCGTGGGTGATCACGATGCCATCGACGTCTTTGCTGTCGGCCAGCTCGGCTACGCGGCGACCCAGTTGCAGCAGGTTTTCGTTGGTGATGCTTTCGGAGGCGATTTGCATGACCTGTTCGCCGCGAACGTTAGCCAGTTGGCTCAGTTCAGGAACGCCGGCGATCAACTGTTCAATGCCGACTTTCGCCGCTTGATAGGTTGCGCTGTTGGCGGCGCTGGCGCCAGCGCCGGCAATGGTGCCGCCGGTGGCCAGGATCACCACGTTGGCCAGTTTCTGTTGGGTTTCGGCTTCTTTGGCCTGAAGGGCGGTGGGCAGGAGCAGCAGCAGGGCCAAGGCGCCCGGAACAAAGGTCTTGAGTGCAGATGTCATTATTTTTCTCTTCTAGTTGTGAGACGGTGCAGATGCAGGTTCATCTAGATACGCCCCGGGCGAATCTGAACGCCGGGGGTGCGAGGGGAAGAGCAGGATCTGTACCAGTAATACGCTGAATTGAAAAAACACACCTAAGTTAATGATTTGTAACGATATTGCTGTTTGTGTCCAGAGCGGTTTCGGGGCTGGGCGTCCGGAATGCCGAACATGTTTAACTTTCGCGTTCGGCTCTCCGAAACGGATCGCGGTCTTGTTTAGGATTTAAACAGGTCAAATCATCCGTCATGACTAAAGAAACGCCCGAGCCGGTCGATGCTCCTTCAAGGGATCTTTTTCTTCGGGAGTTCACATGTCGTTATCTGTTGGCATTCCCAATGCCGCCGGCATCACCATCGCTGGCAAATCGGCCACTACCCCTCGTGCCTTGAGCGACGCAGCCGCTGATTCGGCTGCTCAAGCGCTGGGTGCAAAGGAAAGCGACGGCAACCAGGTCAAGACGGGCCCGGTAGGTCTGGGGGAGAGTGCCGGCGTACAGGCCGAATCGGAAACCAGCGATAACACCAGCATCGCGGTGAAGGTCTTGCTCAAGCGTCTGAAGGAATTGCAGCAGCAATTGCGCGAGCAACAGCAGCAACTGGCACAAGCCCAGGCAGCGTCCTATCCAACCCCGGAAGCCAAGACCACAGCAGTAGCAGCCATACAGGGGCAAGTTGCCGACACCAACGGCGCCATCCTGCAAGTGAGTGCGAGCCTGATAAAGGAAATGACCAAGGGTTCTGGCACGGGATCGGTGGTCAATACCACGGCATAGCTGAATGCCGTTTTTCGCCAAACATAGCTGAAAGCGCTTTTCAGGTCGTTGACAAATACCGGCAGGGTTCGCATAGTTTGGTTCACGCAAACGTTTGCGCTGCTCCAATGATGGCTTTTCATCGCAGCGGGCCGTGAAGCTTACGCCAGCGCAAGCGTTGCTCACAATAATCATAAGATCGGAGTGAACCCATGAAGCTGCCATTCGCTGGACGTCTTCTCGCTGTCGCTATGTTGGCTGCTGCATCCGCTGCATTGCCTGTCTCTTCGGCTTTTGCTGAAACCACTGAAAAACCGAAAGTCGCACTGGTCATGAAATCCCTGGCCAACGAGTTCTTCCTGACAATGGAAGACGGCGCCAAGGCCTACCAGAAAGATCACTCCGGCGAATTCGACCTCATCTCCAACGGCATCAAGGATGAAACCGACACCGCAGGCCAGACGCGTATCGTCGAGCAGATGATCCTGGCCAAGGTCAATGCACTGGTGATTGCGCCGGCAGACTCCAAGGCCATGGTCCCGGTGATCAAGAAAGCCATCGATGCCGGTATCACCGTGATCAACATCGACAACCAGCTGGACCCTGCCGTCGTCAAAAGCAAAAACATCAATGTTCCGTTCGTAGGCCCGGACAATCGCAAGGGCGCACGGCTGGTGGGGGACTACCTGGCCAAACAGCTGAAGGCCGGTGACGAAGTCGGCATCATCGAAGGTGTGTCCACCACCACCAATGCCCAGCAGCGAACCGCAGGTTTCAAGGATGCGATGGAGGCGGCGCAGATCAAGGTCGTGTCCCTGCAATCCGGAGACTGGGAGATCGACAAGGGCAACAAGGTAGCCGCGTCGATTCTCAGCGAATACCCGCAAACCAAGGCCCTGTTGGCCGGCAACGACAGCATGGCGGTCGGTGCGGTGTCTGCGGTGCGCGCCGCGGGCAAGGCCGGCAAGGTGCAGGTGGTCGGCTACGACAACATCAATGCCATCCAGCCGATGCTCAAGGATGGTCGCGTGCTGGCCACTGCGGACCAGTTCGCGGCTAAACAGGCGGTGTTCGGCATCGAGACTGCATTGAAGATTCTCAAGGGCGAGAAGGTCGACGGCGGCGCCAATGGCGTGATTGAAACGCCGGTAGAACTGGTCACCAAGTAGCCTTCTGGCGACGTAACGGCGCTCGTCCAGCCGGACGGGCGCATGGAGAGTTTTTATGTCAGTTTGCGCTCCGAACGCTGTCCTTTCGGTCAGTGGTATCGGCAAGACTTACGCCCAACCGGTCCTGGCCGGCATCGACCTGACGCTCATGCGCGGGGAAGTGCTGGCGCTGACCGGTGAGAACGGTGCGGGCAAAAGCACGCTTTCGAAGATTATTGGCGGGTTGGTCACGCCGACCACCGGCCAGATGCAGTATCAGGGGCAGGACTATCGTCCGGGTAGCCGGGCTCAGGCTGAAGCGCTGGGTATCCGCATGGTCATGCAGGAACTCAATCTGCTGCCGACCCTGTCGGTGGCGGAAAACCTGTTTCTCGACAACTTGCCCAGCAAGGGCGGCTGGATCAGTCGCAAGCAGTTGCGCAAGGCCGCCATCGAGGCCATGGCCCATGTCGGGCTAGACGCCATTGACCCGGACACCCTGGTCGGCGAGCTGGGCATCGGCCACCAGCAAATGGTGGAGATCGCGCGCAACCTGATTGGCGATTGTCATGTGCTGATTCTCGACGAGCCGACCGCGATGCTCACTGCCCGCGAAGTCGAAATGCTGTTCGAGCAGATCACCCGCCTGCAGGCTCGCGGCGTATCGATCATCTACATCTCCCATCGCCTCGAAGAGTTGGCGCGAGTCGCGCAACGCATTGCCGTGCTGCGCGACGGCAACCTGGTCTGTGTCGAGCCGATGGCCAACTACAACAGCGAGCAACTGGTCACGCTGATGGTCGGCCGCGAGCTCGGCGAACATATCGATATGGGGGCGCGCAAGATTGGCGCTCCGGTGTTGACGGTCAAGGGCCTGAGCCGGTCCGACAAGGTTCGCGACGTGTCGTTCGAAGTCCGTGCCGGAGAGATTTTCGGGATATCCGGTTTGATCGGCGCGGGGCGCACCGAATTGCTGCGTCTGATCTTCGGTGCGGATATCGCCGACAGCGGCACGATTGCCCTGGGGGCGCCGGCGCGGGTCATCAATGTGCGTTCGCCAGTGGATGCGGTCGGGCATGGCATCGCGTTGATCACTGAAGATCGCAAGGGCGAAGGCCTTTTGTTGACGCAGTCGATCGGCGCCAATATCGCCTTGGGCAACATGCCCGGCATCTCCGGCGCGGGCTTTGTCGACAACGATAAGGAGCGCGCTTTGGCCCAGCGTCAGATCGACGCCATGCGCATTCGCAGTTCCGGTCCGGCACAACTGGTGTCCGAGTTGTCCGGCGGCAATCAGCAGAAAGTCGTCATCGGCCGTTGGCTGGAGCGCGATTGCTCGGTGTTGCTGTTCGACGAGCCGACCCGCGGCATCGACGTCGGCGCCAAGTTCGATATCTACAACCTTCTCGGTGAGTTGACCCGCCAGGGCAAGGCGCTGGTGGTGGTCTCCAGCGACTTGCGCGAGCTGATGCTGATCTGCGACCGGATCGGCGTGCTGTCGGCAGGAAGCCTGATCGATACCTTCGATCGCGACAGCTGGACCCAGGATGAGTTGCTCGCCGCTGCTTTCGCCGGCTACCAAAAACGTGATGCGCAGCTCGTTGAAGCCGCGCCTAGGGATCTTCCATGAATACCGCTTCTTATGCCGGCAAACGCAGTGGCAACTTCTACGGCCTGGGCACCTATCTGGGGCTGGCGGGTGCCTTGTTGGCGATGATCGTGCTGTTCTCGGTGCTGAGCAGTCACTTCCTGTCGTACGATACTTTCAGCACCCTGGCCAACCAGATTCCGGACCTGATGGTGCTGGCGGTCGGCATGACCTTTGTGTTGATCATCGGTGGCATCGACCTGTCGGTGGGCTCGGTGCTGGCGCTGGCGGCCTCGACCGTGAGCGTGGCGATTCTTGGGTGGGGCTGGGGCGTGCTGCCGGCGGCCCTGCTGGGCATGGCCGTCGCGGCGCTTGCCGGTACCATCACCGGCTCGATCACTGTGGCGTGGCGGATACCATCATTCATCGTGTCCCTGGGCGTGCTGGAAATGGCTCGCGGTGTGGCGTACCAGATGACCGGTTCGCGTACGGCCTACATCGGCGATGCGTTCGCCTGGCTGTCCAATCCGATTGCCTTCGGCATTTCGCCGTCGTTCATCATTGCGTTGCTGATCATTTTCGTCGCCCAGGCCGTGTTGACCCGCACGGTGTTCGGTCGCTACCTGATCGGTATCGGCACCAACGAAGAGGCCGTGCGACTGGCGGGGATCAACCCGAAGCCTTACAAGGTCCTGGTCTTCAGCCTGATGGGGTTGCTGGCCGGCGTTGCGGCGTTGTTCCAGATTTCTCGCCTGGAAGCCGCCGACCCGAATGCTGGCTCCGGTCTTGAATTGCAGGTGATCGCGGCCGTCGTGATCGGCGGTACCAGCCTGATGGGCGGGCGCGGCTCGGTGATCAGCACGTTTTTTGGCGTCCTGATTATTTCCGTGCTGGCCGCGGGGCTGGCGCAGATCGGGGCAACCGAACCGACCAAGCGCATCATTACCGGCGCGGTGATCGTGGTGGCGGTGGTGCTGGATACTTATCGCAGTCAACGCGCAAGCCGGCGGACCTGAGTCATGGCGACTATCAAAGATGTGGCAGCCCTTGCCGGCATTTCCTACACCACGGTTTCCCATGTGGTGAACAAGACCCGCCCGGTCAGTGAAGAGGTGCGGATCAAGGTCGAGGCGGCGATCCAGACCCTCGACTACGTTCCCAGCGCCGTGGCCCGTTCACTCAAGGCCAAGACCACGGCCACCATCGGCCTGTTGGTCCCCAACAGCCTCAACCCGTATTTCGCCGAGCTGGCCCGGGGTATCGAGGATTACTGCGAGCGAAACGGTTACTGCGTCATCCTGTGCAACTCCGACGACAATCCGGACAAGCAGCGCAGCTACCTGCGTGTGCTGCTGGAAAAACGCATCGACGGCCTGATCGTCGCCTCGGCCGGCGGCGACAGTGGCCTGGCACAAGGCCTGAAAGGCGTCCGCACGCCCATGGTGATCGTCGACCGCGGACTGGACGGTGTCGATGCGGACCTGGTGCGCATCGACCATGAATACGGCGCGTATCTGGCGACCCGGCACCTGTTGGAGTTGGGGCACCGGGATATCGCCACGATCAGCGGGCCGCAAAGCACCAGTGTGGCGCAGATGCGTCTGGCGGGTTATCGCAGGGCCTTGAAGGAGGCGGGTGTCGAAGTCTCTCCCGGGCGCATGCTGGAAAGCGATTTCACCAGCACCGGCGGTTACAGCGCTGCCGCGTTTCTGCTGGAAAGCAATCCGCCTACCGCCGTTTTTGCGGCCAACGACATGATCGGCATCGGTGTGCTGAGGGCCGCCGCCGAGCGCAATATTCGCGTACCGAGCGAGTTGTCGGTGATCGGCTTCGACGATATCCAGATGAGTCGGTATGTCTACCCGTCGCTGACCACGGTCGGGCAATCGATCCTGCAGCTCGGCGAAATGGCTGCCGAAGTGCTTTTGCGCCGAATCGCCACGCCGGGCCTGGCGACCGATCAGCGGATCGTGACGCCGAGTATCGTCATGCGTGAATCGACGGCGCCGCTGGCCGGCGTGTTTGCCCAATTCCGTTGAAACAAAAAGCCGTCGAAAGCAGAGAGCCGTTGAAAACAGAAAGCCGCTGAATCAAAAGCGCCGCCGAAACAGAATCGATGAGTAGCAACGTATGTCAGCAAAAGTAGTGGTAATTGGCAGTTTGAACATGGACCTGGTGACCCGGGCCCCGCGCTTGCCCAAGGGCGGTGAAACGCTGATTGGTCAATCGTTTACCACCGTCTCCGGTGGCAAGGGCGCCAATCAGGCCGTGGCTGCGGCGCGGCTGGGAGCCCAGGTGTCGATGATCGGCTGCGTGGGCAATGACGCTTATGGTGAGGCACTGCGCGGGGCGCTGTTGGCCGAGCAGATCGATTGTCGGGCGGTGAGCACCGTTGACGGTTCCAGCGGCGTGGCGTTGATTGTGGTCGACGACAGTAGTCAGAACTCCATCGTGATCGTCCCCGGTGCCAACGGTGCATTGACCGCAGAAACCATTGACCGTTTTGATTCGGTGATACGTGCGGCGGACGTGCTCATCTGTCAGCTGGAAGTGCCCGATGCGTCTGTTGGCCATGCGCTCAAGCGCGGCCGCGAGCTGGGCAAGACAGTCATCCTCAACCCGGCTCCGGCCAGCCGTCCGCTGCCATCGGACTGGTACGCGTCCATCGATTACCTGATTCCCAACGAAAGCGAAGCGTCGGCCCTGAGCGGACTGTCAGTGGACTCCCTGGACACCGCACAAGCCGCGGCAACCCGCCTGATTGCCCTGGGCGCCGGCAAGGTGATCATCACTCTCGGTGCGCAAGGTTCGCTGTTTGCCGATGGCCAACGCTTCGAACATTTCCCCGCGCCCGTGGTAAAGGCTGTGGATACCACGGCGGCCGGCGATACGTTCGTCGGCGGTTTCGCTGCGGCACTGGCGGCGGGAAACGATGAGGCGCAGGCGATCCGCTTCGGACAGGTGGCCGCGGCGCTGTCGGTCACCCGTGCCGGCGCGCAGCCTTCAATTCCCGCCTTGAGCGATGTACAGGCGTTTAAAACCCCATGAAAAAGACACCCCTGCTCAACATTGCGCTGTCGCGACTGATCGCTTCATTGGGACATGGCGACAGGGTCGTCATCGGGGATGCGGGGCTGCCGGTTCCTCCGGGCGTTGAATTGATCGACCTGGCCCTGACCCATGGCATTCCGGACTTTGTCAGCACCTTGAAGATCGTGCTCAGTGAGATGCAGGTCGAAAGCCATGTGCTGGCTCAGGAAATCTTCGATAAAAAGCCGTCGGCCCTGGTCACGCTGGAAACGCTGGATGGCGAAGGCGCGTTGGGTCGGCGTGAGTTGCTCACCCATGAACAATTCAAGGTCTTGAGCCGACAAGCCAGGGCGATTGTTCGTACAGGCGAATGCCAGCCGTACTGCAACATTGTGCTGGTCGCCGGGGTTACGTTTTGACTGGCTGTCCGCGTTTTGATGTCCCTGGCACAAGGCGTGCGCCCCGCATCGCTATGCTCAGTAACTGCACCCACTGCTCCGGAGCCTGCTGCTTTTGACCCTGACGACCGCAACCAACGCCCAGGCGGCACCAAAGATCGACCTGATCATCGACACCGATCCGGGGGCTGACGATGTCGTTGCCCTGTTGTTCGCCCTGGCATCGCCGGACGAACTGAATGTCCGGGCATTGACCACCGTTGCCGGCAACGTTCGCCTGGACAAGACCTCACGCAATGCGCGGCTGGCCCGGGAGTGGGCGGGGCGCGAAGAGGTGCCGGTCTATGCGGGGGCGCCCAGACCCCTGATGCGCACACCCATCTACGCCGAGGACATTCATGGCAAGGAAGGGGTGTCGGGCATTGCCGTGCATGAGCCCAGGAAGGGGCTGGCCAAGGGCAGCGCCATCACCTATCTGATCGATACCTTGAAATCTGCCGAGCCCCACAGCATTACCATTGCCATGCTTGGCCCGCAGACCAACCTGGCCCTGGCGTTGATCCAGGAGCCGGGTATCGTTCAGGGGATCAAGGAAGTGGTGGTCATGGGCGGCGCGCACTTCAATGGCGGCAATATCACGCCGGTGGCCGAGTTCAACCTGTTCGCCGATCCGCAAGCGGCCGAGGTGGTGCTCAACAGTGGCGTGAAGCTGACCTACCTGCCGCTGGATGTGACCCACAAGATCCTTACCAGCGAAGCGCGACTGAACCAGATTGCCGCGCTGAACAACAACGCCAGTCGTCTGGTGGGCAGTATTCTCAATGAGTACATCAAGGGCGACATGGAACACTACGGCCTTCCGGGCGGCCCGGTGCATGACGCCACGGTTGTCGCTTATCTGCTCAAGCCGCAATTGTTCAGCGGTCGTTCGGTCAACGTGGTGGTCGACAGCCGCGAAGGACCGACCTTTGGACAAACCATCGTCGACTGGTATGACGGCTTGAAAGCGCCAAAGAACGCCTTCTGGGTAGAAAGCGGCGACGCCCAGGGCTTCTTCGATCTGCTGGCCGAGCGCCTGGCCCGCCTGAAGTAAGCATCGTCTCCCGCAGGTGCTTGCCTGCGGGTTTTACTCCCTCGTACTAACCGCTTCGGTCTTTTGGTCCGATAGATGTTTCTCGAAAATCTGCTCGATGAACGATTGGGCGGCTTCGGTTCCAAGGTCCCTGACCAGAAGGTCGATACCGATAATGGCGAGCTCTTCCGTGCTGCTTGGGCTGTAGGAGCTGTGGCCGTCTTGCCACTTGGCCTTGATGGCAGCGTCGATGCTTACGGTGGTCATGATGGCACTCGGGAGGTCGGGGAAGTCTGAGTACCGAGTTAACCATTTTGCGGGGCTTTTGACACGTCGACTTAGGCATGAAAGGAGGGCTGTGCGACACTTGGTCTCTGACGAATATTCAAGGAACGCGCTGTGCAGATCGATTTGAACTCCCCGGATGGCCTGACCCTCGAGGCGGTGCGTCAGTTGCTGGCCGGCGCCAGTGACGATGAGCACACCCAGTTGCGGGTCACCAAGGGAGGCATTGCCTACATCTCCTCGGGTGTCGTGGGCGGTACCGATATCGACGGGTTGTTGTTCCGGCTCGAAACCTGGGCCAAGGGCTCCGGTTATGTCGGGCGGGTTGCGGCCAGCGATGAAGTCTGGGTCATGCAAATCTTCAATGCCTTGAAAGAGAACTGGCCCAATCCTCCTTACGACTACATCGACGTTTATTGAGCGTCGTTCATATTCAGTCACGATTCAGTGATTAAGGGCAGGGCGACGCTCAGGCAGAATCGCGGCTCGTCCGGATCATGGGCAGGGTGCCAGCGCTCCCTGTGAAACCAAACGCCAGTCTGGCTGTCGCACGATCTCAGCTTAATCATTGAATAAGGAGGCTTCATGCCTTGGAAGCTCGCGTCATTGGGTACTTTGTTGGCCGTTGCCACGCTGGCCGGTTGCAGCACTCCCTCTACGGAGTCGGCAACAACGGATGTTGCGACGACTGACACGGGTCACAGTCGCTGTGAGGCAAAGGCTGCCGAGTTCACCATCGGCAAACAGGCATCGCCGCAGCTGCTCGAGCAGGCGCGTACCCGCGCCGGGGCGCAAAGTGCACGGTTCCTGCTGCCAACCGATATGGTGACGCTGGAGTACCGTTCCGATCGCCTGAACCTGAACACCGATGCCAGCCGGGTAGTGACCCGCGTCAACTGCGGCTGATCGTTCGACTTTTGTTTCACCCATAAAAAACCCCGTCACATGGACGGGGTTTTTTTAGTGCGCCTGGAAATTACTCTGGGCGAACTTGAGCAGCTTGCATACCCTTTTGGCCTTTCTCAGCCACGAAGGAAACAGTCTGGCCTTCTTTCAGGCTTTTGAAACCGTCGCTTTCGATAGCTTTGAAGTGTACGAACAGGTCGTCACCGCCACCTTGAGGAGTGATGAAGCCGAAGCCTTTTTCATCGTTGAACCATTTAACGGTGCCGGTTTGGCGATTAGACATGGTGTATCTCCAAGAAACATATATTTTCAGTAGTACTGTGCTGCTCAGGCCAACTGGGCACACCCGAGTATCATAGTCGAAATGTTCGGTTTGGGAGCCCCCCGGACGCACTGTTTGCCAATCAGACGTTTTTTCTTTGTACCCTTTAGCGGCTGAAAGCCCCGTTCTATAAGGCTTTCGGCCGAAAGTTAAGGCGATAAAAAAAGCTGAAAAACCTGAATAAATTGTACGAAAGGTCCTGTTTCAGCGGCTTTTTAACAGTGTTTCAGGGGCTGAAAGCATGGGGGCGGGCTTATTTTTGCTCTGTTTTGGTGGCCTTGCAGGCTGCAATTTTGCTCAGTGCCTGCTGCTTCAAAGTGTCGCTGGCCGTGTTGTTCATCAGGGCCTGAATGTCGGCGGCAGGGTACGATTTGATGGCATCGGCACCGCAGGCGCAGTGGGATTTTGCTGCTGCGGCGCCGATCTGTGGTGTGGCAGTCTGGGTGCACTGCGCCATGTATATCTCTCGTTCGCCTTTCGGCCATTCTGCATGGGCGGCCAGTGGCAGCAGGAGAATGACGGGGGCGACTACGGCGAATAAACGATTCAGACGCATGCTGAGATACTCCTTGTGGGTCAGATATCTTGTTATCTGAGGGCGATAGTGCGCTTCAAGTTCAGCACTCTGGCATAAAAACAGCCAATTTACCCTGCTGCAAAACCTGCGCACGGTGGCAACCGTTCATCTGTGCTAGCATGCGTGGCTCGGGCGTTTGCAGGCTCCGACGGACCTTCAGTCCCGGTGGCGGCAGACGCACGATTAACCCTGATTTGAATCCCAGTCACTCTGGTTCGGTTTCCCGGTTGGCCGCAAGGCTCCTGCCGCTGTAAGGCAGGCGTTCGTCATTGAACGGCCTGGACCGGATCTTGTACTGGCTCATCCCAACCCACGTGACCTTTGGTAGGGGTCACCACTAGGAGAGGAGGCGCCATGCCAACTATTACTCTTCCCGACGGCAGTCAACGTTCATTCGATCACCCGGTTTCCGTAGCCGAGGTCGCCGCATCCATCGGTGCAGGCCTGGCCAAGGCCACCGTTGCCGGCAAGGTCGATGGCAAGCTGGTCGACGCCAGCGACATCATCGACAGCGACGCGTCGCTGCAAATCATCACGCCAAAGGATGAAGAGGGGCTGGAGATCATTCGCCACTCTTGCGCCCACCTGGTTGGCCACGCGGTCAAGCAGTTGTACCCGACCGCCAAAATGGTCATCGGTCCGGTCATCGATGAAGGTTTCTATTACGACATCGCCTTCGAACGTCCTTTCACGCCGGACGACCTGGCGGCCATCGAGCAGCGCATGCAGCAGCTGATCGAGAAAGATTACGACGTGATCAAGAAAGTCACTCCGCGCGCCGAAGTGATCGAAGTGTTCAAGGCCCGTGGCGAAGACTACAAGTTGCGCCTGGTCGAAGACATGCCGAACGAGCAGGCCATGGGCCTGTACTATCACGAAGAATACGTCGACATGTGCCGCGGTCCGCACGTGCCGAACACCCGCTTCCTGAAATCCTTCAAGCTGACCAAGCTGTCCGGTGCCTACTGGCGCGGCGATGCCAAGAACGAGCAATTGCAGCGCGTCTACGGCACCGCATGGGCGGACAAGAAGCAACTGGCGGCTTACATCCAGCGCATTGAAGAAGCCGAAAAGCGCGACCACCGCAAGATCGGCAAGCGCCTGGGCCTGTTCCACACCCAGGAAGAGTCGCCGGGCATGGTGTTCTGGCACCCGAACGGCTGGACTTTGTACCAGGTGCTCGAGCAGTACATGCGCAAGGTTCAGCGCGACAATGGCTACCTGGAAATCAAGACGCCGCAAGTCGTTGACCGCAGCCTGTGGGAGAAATCCGGGCACTGGGCCAACTACGCCGACAACATGTTCACCACCCAGTCGGAAAACCGCGACTACGCGATCAAGCCAATGAACTGCCCCTGCCACGTGCAGGTGTTCAACCAGGGCCTGAAAAGCTACCGCGAGCTGCCAATGCGCCTGGCCGAGTTTGGCGCGTGCCACCGTAACGAGCCATCGGGTGCCTTGCACGGCATCATGCGCGTGCGCGCGTTCACTCAGGACGACGCTCACATCTTCTGCACCGAAGAGCAGATGCAGGCCGAGTCCGCCGCGTTTATCAAGCTGACCATGGACGTCTACGCCGATTTCGGCTTTAAAGATGTCGAGATGAAGCTGTCCACTCGTCCGGAAAAACGCGTCGGGTCCGACGAGCTTTGGGATCGCGCCGAAGCTGCGCTGGCCGCAGCCCTTGATAGCGCGGGCCTGCCGTACGATCTGCAACCGGGCGAGGGTGCGTTCTACGGTCCGAAGATCGAATTCTCGTTGAAAGATTGTCTCGGTCGCGTCTGGCAGTGTGGTACCCTGCAGCTCGATTTTAACCTGCCGGTCCGTCTGGGAGCCGAATTCGTCTCCGAAGACAACAGTCGCAAGCACCCGGTGATGTTGCACCGGGCGATCCTGGGGTCCTTCGAGCGTTTCGTCGGAATCCTGATCGAGCACTACGAGGGTGCATTCCCGGCGTGGCTTGCTCCGACCCAGGCAGTGGTGATGAATATCACTGACAAACAGGCTGATTTCGCCGCCGAGGTTGAAAAAACCCTCAACGAAAGCGGATTTCGTGCCAAGTCTGACTTGAGAAATGAAAAAATCGGCTTTAAAATCCGCGAGCATACTTTGCTCAAGGTTCCTTATCTCTTGGTTATCGGAGATCGGGAAGTCGAGATGCAGACTGTCGCTGTGCGTACTCGTGAAGGTGCTGACCTGGGCTCGATGCCCGTCGCCCAGTTCGCTGAGTTCCTCGCGCAAGCGGTTTCCCGGCGTGGTCGCCAAGATTCGGAGTAATTATTATTAAGCGTGAAATGAGACAAGATAAACGAACTGCACCGAAAGCCCCGATCAACGAGAATATCTCGGCACGCGAGGTTCGGTTAATTGGGGCTGAAGGTGAACAGCTCGGGATTGTGTCAATTGAAGACGCGCTTCTTAAGGCTGAAGAGGCCAAGCTGGATCTGGTGGAGATTTCCGCCGATGCAGTACCACCTGTTTGCAAACTGATGGACTACGGCAAATCGATCTTCGAAAAGAAGAAGCAGATTGCTGCGGCCAAGAAAAACCAGAAGCAGATTCAGGTTAAAGAAATCAAGTTTCGTCCAGGGACGGAGGAAGGGGATTACCAGGTAAAACTGCGCAACCTGGTACGTTTCCTGAGTGACGGGGACAGGGCCAAGGTATCCTTGCGATTCCGCGGCCGTGAGATGGCCCACCAGGAGCTGGGGATGGAACTCCTCAAGCGAGTTGAAGGTGACTTGCTCGAGTACGGTTCGGTCGAACAGCATCCTAAGATGGAAGGACGCCAGCTGATCATGGTCATCGCCCCGAAAAAGAAGAAGTAATCAACAGGGCACGGCAGGCCTTCTGATTATGTTTATCAACTGAATGCGGAGTATCCGAACATGCCAAAAATGAAGACCAAAAGTGGTGCTGCTAAGCGGTTTCTGAAAACTGCTAACGGTATCAAGCACAAGCACGCTTTCAAGAGCCACATCCTGACCAAAATGTCGACCAAGCGTAAGCGTCAACTGCGCGGTAGCAGCTTGCTGCATCCGTCTGACGTGGCAAAAGTCGAGCGCATGCTGCGCCTTCGTTAATTTTAGTCAAGAATAGAGGAAGTAACTCATGGCTCGTGTAAAGCGTGGCGTCATTGCCCGTAAGCGTCACAAAAAAATTCTGAAACTTGCTAAAGGCTACTACGGCGCACGCTCCCGCGTATTCCGTGTTGCCAAGCAAGCGGTAATCAAGGCAGGCCAATACGCCTACCGTGACCGTCGTCAGAAAAAACGTCAGTTCCGCGCTCTGTGGATCGCTCGTATCAACGCTGGTGCTCGTATCAACGGTCTGTCCTACAGCCGTTTCATCGCCGGCCTGAAAAAAGCGTCCATCGAGATCGACCGTAAGGTTCTGGCTGATCTGGCAGTGAACGAAAAAGCGGCGTTTGCTGCGATTGTCGAGAAAGCTAAAGCCACCTTGGCTTAAGTACCCCCGACAGTCACCCGGCCTTGCATCTGTGGGGTCAGGTGTTAAACGTCATAAATAGGGGAAGAGCCTTCAAGCTCTTCCCCTATTTTGTATCTGGAGTCTGTACATGGAAAACCTGGATGCGCTCGTCTCTCAAGCTCTAGAGGCTGTGCAAAGCGCTGAAGATATCAATGCCCTGGAGCAAATCCGGGTTCACTACCTTGGCAAGAAGGGTGAATTGACTCAGGTGATGAAGACCCTGGGGAATTTGCCGGCAGAAGAGCGTCCGCAGGTCGGTGCGCTGATCAACGTTGCCAAGGAGCGTGTCACAGAGGTCCTTAATGCGCGCAAGGCATTGTTTGAAGAAGCCGATCTGGCTGCCAAACTCTCTGCCGAGTCCATTGACGTGACCCTGCCTGGCCGTGGTCAGACCTCCGGTGGTCTGCATCCGGTTACCCGTACTCTGGAACGCGTCGAACAGTTCTTCACCCGTATTGGCTACGGCATCGCCGAAGGCCCTGAGGTCGAAGACGACTATCACAACTTCGAAGCGCTCAACATCCCCGGCCACCACCCGGCCCGGTCGATGCATGACACCTTCTATTTCAATGCGAACATGTTGTTGCGCACCCATACCTCGCCGGTACAGGTCCGCACCATGGAGTCGAAACAGCCGCCGATCCGCATCGTCTGCCCAGGTCGTGTATACCGCAGCGACTCCGATATCACCCACTCGCCGATGTTCCACCAGGTCGAAGGCCTGCTGATCGATCGCGACATCAATTTCGCCGACCTCAAAGGCACCATCGAAGAATTCCTGCGGGTGTTCTTCGAAAAGGAACTGGCGGTGCGTTTCCGTCCTTCGTACTTCCCGTTTACCGAGCCATCCGCTGAAGTCGACATGGAATGCGTGATGTGCAGCGGTAAAGGCTGCCGCGTCTGCAAGCAGACCGGCTGGCTGGAAGTGATGGGTTGCGGCATGGTTCACCCGAACGTGCTGCGCATGTCCGGGATCGACCCGGAAGAGTTCTCGGGCTTTGCCTTCGGCATGGGCGTAGAGCGTCTGGCCATGCTGCGTTACGGCGTGAACGACTTGCGTCTGTTCTTCGACAACGACTTGCGGTTCCTCGCGCAATTTCGCTAGTCGTAACGAATTCTTAGGAGAGCAGGATGAAATTCAGTGAACAATGGCTGCGTGGCTGGGTTAGCCCGCAGGTAAGTCGCGACGAGCTGGTTGCTCGTCTGTCGATGGCCGGTCTTGAGGTCGATAGCGTTACGCCGGCCGCCGGTGTTTTCAGTGGCGTGGTCGTTGGCGAGGTGCTGAGCACCGAGCAGCACCCGGACGCCGACAAACTGCGCGTGTGCCAGGTCAGCAACGGTTCGGAAACCTTCCAGGTTGTTTGCGGTGCGCCAAACGTGCGCCCGGGCTTGAAGATTCCTTTCGCCATGATCGGCGCCGAGCTGCCAGGCGACTTCAAGATCAAGAAGGCCAAGCTGCGTGGCGTCGAGTCCAACGGCATGCTGTGCTCGCAAACCGAGCTGCAGGTCGGTGAAGGCAATGACGGCCTGATGGAGCTGCCGGCCGATGCGCCGGTGGGCGAGGATTTCCGCGTTTACCTGGACCTGGAAGACGCCAGCATCGAGGTCGATCTGACCCCGAACCGTGGTGACTGCCTGTCCCTGGCCGGTCTGGCCCGTGAAGTGGGTGCCCTGTACGCCGCTGCGGTGGTCCGTCCGGTGGTGGCTTCGGTTCCTGCCGCCCACGACGAAGTGCGCTCGGTAGAAGTGCTGGCGCCCGCCGCGTGCCCACGTTACCTGGGGCGTGTGATCCGTAACGTCGACCTGTCCAAAGCAACGCCGCTGTGGATGGTCGAGCGTCTGCGTCGTGCCGACGTGCGCAGCATCGACGCTGCCGTCGACATCACCAACTATGTGATGCTGGAACTGGGTCAGCCGCTGCACGCCTTCGATCTCGCTGAAATCAACGGTGGCATCCGTGTGCGCATGGCTGAAGAGGGCGAGAAGCTGGTGCTGCTCGACGGCCAGGAAGTCAGCCTGCGTAGCGATACGCTGGTGATTGCCGACCACTCCCGCGCACTGGCAATTGCCGGCGTCATGGGTGGCGAGCACAGCGGTGTTTCCGCGACCACACGTGATGTGTTCCTGGAAAGCGCCTTCTTCGACCAGATCGCCGTAGCAGGCAAGGCCCGTTCCTATGGCCTGCACACCGATGCATCCCATCGCTATGAGCGTGGCGTGGACTGGCAGCTGGCCCGCGAAGCCATGGAGCGCGCGACTGGTTTGCTGCTGGAAATCACCGGTGGTGAAGCGGGTCCGATCATCGAGACCGTCAGCGAACAGCACCTGCCGAAAATTGCTCCGATCACCCTGCGTGCCCAGCGTATTACCCAGATGCTGGGTATGGAAATGGATTCGGCCGAGGTGGAGCGTCTGCTCAACGCCTTGGGCCTGACCATTACTGCCGATGGGGCAGGGCAGTGGCGTGTAGAAGTTCCAAGCCATCGCTTCGATATCAGCCTGGAAGTGGACCTGATCGAAGAACTGGCACGCCTGTATGGCTACAACCGTTTGCCGGTTCGTTATCCGCAAGCGCGTCTGGCGCCGCAAGCCAAGGCAGAAGCCCGTAGCGACCTGCCTGAACTGCGCCGCCTGCTGGTTGCCCGTGGATATCAGGAAGCAATTACCTATAGCTTCATTGATCCGAAACAGTTCGAACTGTTTAATCCGGGTGTGGAGCCGTTGCTGCTGGCCAATCCGATCTCCAATGACATGGCTGCCATGCGTTCGTCGCTTTGGCCGGGTCTGGTCAAGGCGCTTCAGCACAACCTGAACCGTCAGCAGGATCGCGTGCGTCTGTTCGAAAGCGGCCTGCGTTTCGTTGGCCAGCTTGAAGGTCTGAAGCAAGAGCCGATGTTGGCGGGTGTTGTTTGCGGTAGTCGCCTACCGGAAGGCTGGGCGCAGGGTCGCGATACCGTCGACTTCTTCGACGTCAAGGCAGACGTGGAAGCGGTGCTGGGTTTTGCCGGTGCTCTGGATTCGTTCACTTTCGTGCCGGGCAAACACCCAGCGCTGCACCCGGGTCAAACCGCGCGCATCGAACGTGACGGTCGTCTGGTCGGCTTCATTGGCGCGATCCACCCTGAATTGTCGAAAACCCTCGGTCTCGACCGTCCGGTCTTCGTCTTCGAGCTGGTTCTGGCGGAAGTGGCGTCGGGCAAAATGCCAAAATTCCACGAGTTATCGCGCTTTCCTGAAGTGCGTCGTGACCTTGCACTGATTGCGCACAAAGACGTTGCAGCCACGGCTGTACTGGACGTAATCCGTGAAAATGCAGGCGAATGGCTGACAGACCTCAGGCTATTTGACGTGTATCAGGGTAAAGGCATTGATCCTGATAGAAAAAGCCTCGCAGTCGGCTTGACCTGGCAGCATCCATCGCGCACTCTTAATGACGATGAGGTGAATGCCGCAACGCAAAACATCCTCACCTCGCTCGAACAAAGGTTGAACGCCACGTTAAGGAAGTGACGTATGGGGGCTCTGACGAAAGCTGAGATGGCGGAACGTCTGTATGAAGAGCTGGGCCTGAACAAACGGGAGGCCAAGGAATTGGTCGAACTGTTTTTTGAAGAAATCAGGCACGCTCTCGAAGACAACGAACAAGTCAAATTGTCCGGTTTCGGCAATTTCGACCTTCGGGACAAACGCCAGCGGCCTGGCCGCAATCCGAAAACGGGGGAAGAAATCCCGATCACGGCTCGCCGTGTGGTCACCTTTCGTCCAGGGCAGAAGTTGAAGGCCCGAGTTGAGGCTTATGCTGGAACCAAGTCATAACGACGAGCTCCCCGTCATCCCGGGCAAACGCTACTTCACCATTGGTGAAGTCAGCGAGCTGTGTGCGGTAAAACCACACGTGCTGCGCTACTGGGAGCAGGAGTTTCCTCAACTCAACCCTGTCAAACGCCGCGGAAACCGCCGGTATTATCAGCGCCAGGACGTGCTGATGATCCGGCAGATCCGTGCGCTCCTTTACGATCAGGGGTTCACCATCGGCGGAGCGCGCCTGCGTTTGTCCGGTGATGAAGCCAAAGACGACACCACCCAATACAAGCAAATGATCCGCCAGATGATCGCCGAGCTCGAAGATGTTCTGGTGGTACTCAAGAAATAAATTCTCGCTTTTAAATACTTCCAGTTTTCAAAAGCTTGCGATATATTCTTGAGCGTTCCTCGAGATGAGGAATGGGTTTCACGCCTAGTCGGGGCGTAGCGCAGTCCGGTAGCGCACTAGCATGGGGTGCTAGGGGTCGAGTGTTCGAATCACTCCGTCCCGACCATTATTCCTGAGTAAAATCAGACACTTAAGCCGATCGGATAGATCGGCTTTTTTGTGCCGGCGCAAAACCCGCGCAAAACTGGCGCAAAACTACCCGGTGATTTCGCTGATATTTAGGTCCGGAATCGCCTCTGACCAAATGATTTCCTCATGGTCACGCTGGTAGTTTTTGGTCATGCCTTCGCTCGCATGCCCCGCGATTTTCTGCCCGTCCTTTCCGGCTTTCTTGTACAGGTGCAGTGACAACGCTCGCACTTCGTGGAAGCCCGGCATCTCTTCTTCCTTCCATCCCGCGTAGCAGTTTGCCGCCTCCCTGGCGTCCTTGAATGCTCGCGTCAAATACCGCTCTTCAATTTTCGTCCAATGGTCCTTGGTCTGTGCCTGTTTCTGTTTCAGGCGATCGGGCTTGCGGTGTACCAGGTACGGGGAAGCAGTGTCGTCACGGCAGCGGCTAATCACAGCCTGCAACTCGGGTGTCACCCGGAAGCGGATCCACGCCGCGTCACTAGCCTTTGCCGTCTTCTTCTGCACCAAGTACAGGAAGCCCTCTCGAACACCGTCGAAGCGCATGTCTAGGATGTCCGTCCGGCGCTGGGCAGTGATGAGGGCGAGGTCAATTGCGTTCTGTAGCCAGGCTGGAGCTTTCTCCCGGATGGCCTTCAAGCCTTCGACGGTATGGCGTTTGCGTTGTTTCTTCTCAATGCGGTTGATTGTGCTGGCCGCCGGGTTGTCTGGGCACAGGCCTTTGGCTGCAGCGTGATTGAAAACATCGATCAGCAGTGCCCGGCATTGGTTTGCCGTCCGGGGGGTTAGGGCATCCAGCATCTCCGCGACCATGCGGATCGTGATCTGGTCGACGGCCTTGCCCTCGAACTGCTTACGGAATCGGCGGAAGTGCACTGCGTACAGCCCCAGAGTTCCCTTGGCCAGTTCGCGTGGTGGTAAAACTTCGCGCTCGTAGGTGTCGAGGAAGCCTGCGAAAGATTCGGATGAGTTGCCCAGCACGGCGCCAATTAAGTCTGCGCCGCGCATGAACTCCAGGTTTAATTGCTTCGCTGCGTCGATGGCCTTGATGCGATCAGTGCCGAACTGAAACCACTTACCGTCGGTTGGCCGGCGGTAGCGATAGGTTGAGCGCCGCGCATCGAAGTACAGGTTCTGCGGAAGGCTCTTGTTCGCCTTGTTGCGCGGCCGTGGGACCATCATGCAGCTCCTTTCAAGACCATCGCCACCAAGTCGTTGCCGTCCGAGCGGGTGAATGCGGTCCAGTCAACGTACCAGAGTTTTCCGATCTGCTCGCCCGGGACTACGCCGTTGCGGATATGGTTGCGAATCGCTTGTGGGCATTGTGGGGTGCCGTTTTCGCCCCAGCGCCGGCGTTGAAACTCGCTGATCTTGATCAGTTCTTTTTTCATTGGGTGCTCCATGCCGCCCGGGGCGGCAGAGGGTGGTATGTATAATTCTGATGAAGGGTGTGAGGCACGCTTCGCAGGTGGGCTACGGTTTATTGGTTCATCTCGCCAGTTGCGTACACGCTTTCTCCCCTGAGGTGACTGGCGGGGTGAGCCCTTACCGGTGCGGCCCCTTGTAGATGAGCCAGAGCATGTAGAGCGGCGCTGCTATTGGGATGAGGATCATGACCGTCTCCCGATTTCAGCAGCAGCCACTACGATTGCGCGGCACGTCGCTGCGAACGGATCGTCGTGGTGATACCTGGTGTGCTCACCGAACCTCTTGGCATCCACGTATGTGTAAGGGTCGGTATCACCGTCGTATGGCTCAACGATATGAATAGCCACGCCCAACCGCTCCATGCGGCCCATGACGACGGCCAGGCGAAGGGCATCGCCGTCGTTGATGAGGGGGTTCCAGTGAGCGCGGACACCAGACTTTCCGGCCAGGCGATAAGGCCACTTCGTATCTCGGCAGGTGCACGGTTCGATTTCGATGCGGCCGGCTTTGGCCGCGAGGATAAGCAGCGCGCGATCAGCTGCCGCGGCATCCTGCGTCATTTCTTCAGGCATAGCGATTCCTTGCCGCTATAGCGGCTGACGTTGAAGGGTGAGGATTGGGGAAGCGGGACTGTAAAATCCCGTTTTATTGGAAAATTACTATCGACTGCTCCGGAAGAGACTTACAAACTTTCCTATCTCGTGAAGTTTATCGAATAAAGGAGCAATGCCATCATGTGCAATCGTTACAATTAGCGCTGCGGCAGCAAGTATTGACAGGAGAGTATTGAAGCGTTCAAAAGTATTGTTAATCTTAAACGATACCCGCTCTTCTTCGCACATCCATTCACTACCATTAAAGTAGGTTAAGTAGAAAACGATGTAGTGGGCTCCCGCTTTAGCATTTCTGTGTGTTTTTAGCTTGTAAGTAAAAGGGGCATTTATCAGGCTTTTTTCAGTTATAATATAATTTGCGCTCTCTTTTGTGTCGAATATAAATTCGGGCTTTTCCCAATTTTCATTCTGCATTGATGATGGGGTTAGTGAGAAGCCACCATTGTCGACTTTTATTTTTTTCTCTCCCCACTTCAGGGCGTTTTTTTGTTGAGATAACTCAGTGTGTAAGTATGAGTTTTCCTCGTCAAAAACATTGTTCGATATGTAGCAAACTATTTTGAATCCGCTATTTGATCCGTATCCTGTAACGTATTGCTCTAGGTTTAAAGTTTCTCCAGGATTTAAAATGCTTTCCTTTAGTTTGGATGCGAGCTTATATGCACCCGGTTTGTCTGAATTTGGATGGTTTAAGGCCTTTGGTCCCAAAGTTATTTTTAGCATGGTGTTGATGCCCTAATACGGAAGGGCGGATATTAGACATTATTTTCTGTGATGTAGAGTTCAAGTGTGCATTTTCGGGCGTACAAGAACCCTGGCGACCAAGCGTCAGAAGAGATTTTTCAATCTGCTTCCGTTGCAGGTTTGCGGAATACGGGAAGGGCGGCGGCCTGCTCGCGAACCACCCGCATGCCCGCCTCGTCGTAGCCCCAGATGTTGCTGTCATTGAACCGTTCAGGTCCGAGATAACCCGGGTGCAGCGGCTCACCGTTGCAGATGTAATCCCGGAATTCTTTGACTAGATCCTTCAGCGTGCCGCCGTGGCTGAAGCCGCGCCACTTCCCACCCCACACCGTGTCATGCGTGAAGATGCGCTTGCCGCTGTAATCATCGATGAACCAGACCTTTCCCCGCTGATCGACTTCCATGCTGGCGCAGCGATTTGCGGTCTGGCTGTAGAAGAACCGGCGCCCGTGGGCGGCGATGATCCGGATCACCTTGTTGACCTGCTCGGCGCGCTGGCGTTTCAAGGCGAGTTTGTTTTCTGTGGGCATGGGGCGTCCTATGCCGGGGCATGCCCGGGCGGTGGAGGGTGGTCAGCTGATGAACGGTGCATCGCATTTAGTTGCGGATTTGTTTGGAAAAGGGTTCCGACTCGGAGCAGGATTAGACCGAATCGAACAGGCGGAGAAGTTGGAAATGGAAACTTGTACTTACGTTGAACCGATGATTATCCCGATGGAGCTCACTCAGGGAAGGGAGGCATGGATTGACTATCCAGCAAGCGCCCAAAGTCTTGTCTTGCCTGAGAGAGTGCGCGTACTCATAGGTGGAGGTGGACTTTTTGACGTCAAAGGCAATCTATGCGGACCTTTTGATAGCTGGGATGACATACATCAATTAGCCGCGGAGATTGCAAACAACTGGTACGACCGAGGTAATGGCTGATCTCGCAGCGCAATAGGTGAGGGTGGGTCAGGCGGCTGCTTTGAGCGCTTCGATGATTCGTTGACCAGCCAGAGGCGGTACGGCGTTACCTGCCATGTGCATAGTCAGCCGATGGTTGTCCGGGCGCTTCGTATCAGCCGGGAACGACATGGCGGCAAGGGCCTCGTTCGCCGAGAGCATCCGCATTTCATCGCCGCGCACCAGGGCCCACCGGTCAAGCGTGGTGATAGTACCGATCGGGCGATTCAGGCAGCGGCCAGTCAGGCCTGATCCTGATCCGTAATAAGGCATGATGAATCGATCACCGAAGCGCTCCCGGCCATTCTTCACACGGAGCAGGGTCGATTCAGCCCGGCCCGGCTTCACAACCGGGCTCCACTTGCCCGCTTCGAAATCGATGAAGGATGAGGCTGGCACATGCTGGCGCTGGTGAAGCTGAAGGTTGAGCGGTGCCTTGCTTCGGGTACAGACCAGAAAAAGGCGCACGCGGTGCTGCGGCACGCCGAGATCGGCGCAATCAACGACATGGGGCGCGATCATGTAGCCGAGTGCCGCCATTGCCTGCGACCAGGCTGGATACAAAGCCCAGTCCGTGAACTCTTCGACGTTCTCGACCAGCACCACTTCTGGCCGGTGGAATTCGGCAGCCGACACCACTGCCCATGCTGTTGACCGCGATGCATCATGCTGAGCATTGCCGGATTTTTTGCCGCGCGCTTTCGAGTGACCCTGGCAGCAGGGCGAGGCCAGCATGATGTCGTGCGCAGGAACCTTCGACCAATCCGCCTGATGCAGGTCTTGGCAAATGTGTATGGCGTCCGGGTGGTTAGCGCTGTGCCACTCAACCGCGACAGGCCAGTGATTGGCAGCCCATATAACGTCGATCCCGGCATTGCGGGCACCGGTAGACCATCCGCCGAGACCGGCGAACAAATCGATTGCTGTAGGCATTGTGGATCCTCGCCGGCTGGCGTGAAGTGAGTTTGTGGGCTATTGATTGATGGTCCCGGCAAGACGCCGGTTTGAGGAGCAGAAAAATGCCTGCGACTTTTAAAAACTATGATGAGCAGTACTTCATTTACGAAAACGCAACGGAGGTGAAAGAAAAGGGTGGTCAATATGTTGTCTACGATGCTTTTGGAAGTGTGCTTGGTGTGCACTTGATCGATTCGATCGAACAATTCACTACCGATCCGCGCATGGTCACGTCTTCAAAGCAGGATTAGTCGCCACAGAAGCAGGTAATGGCCTCGTCCTGGTCGGCGAACATGTCGAATTGGGTGTCGGAGTAGTCGAGCATCTGCTGGTAGCTTGGGCGGTCGCTGCGGAACCGAGCACCGTCACCGGTGAACTTGCCGCCTGACACCACTGAGTTTTCCATGCGAGCCCACCACTTAGCTTTGGGGCGATCGCTGGCGAGGATCGAGTAGACCTGCTTCGCTCCCTTCAAGAAGCAGAGGTCGCAATTGCCTTCCAGCGTGCGGCCGTTGATCGTAGGCAGCATCAGGTCGAATGATTGGCCGGCCCAGAAGTCCGTTACATCCTGCACTCCGACACCGGCATCAGCTAGCGGCATCACCATTGTTGCCCACTTGCTCTCGCTGGTGCTCTTCCGGTGCCGGATCTTCACCACCCGACGCGGTTCATCGGCCCGGATACCGGTCATCATGTCCACCGGGTTTTCTTCGGTCGAAAGCCCCAGGCTGCGCAGGTACTTGTGGATGATGCGGATCTTGAGGTCGATGGTGCAGAACCTGGTCACAGGGTTCGGCAGATACTTCCGCTTGCGGATCAGCGCCTCGAACGGCTCGCCCTGACGGCTGGCTGTGGCGTAATCCACCACCTCAAAACCTACTTCGTTGTCCCGGAACTCGAGCCAAGCAATCGGAACCGCCCAGCGTTCAGCGCAGTCCCGGACGAACTCCAGTGTGGCGGGGTGCTCCTTTCCGGTGTTGGCGAAGGTGACGACCAGATCGGTCAGGTCTTCGTTGTTGTCCAGCACCTGACGAAGCATGTAGGCGCTGGTCCGCCCGCCGGAGAAGCTCACGACGGTTGTCCCTGAGATTTTATAAGGCGACATGGGATCCTCGCCGGCTGGCGTGATTCGTTGAAGTGAGGTATTTGTGTTCTGCCCGGCATGAGGCCGGGATAAGGAGTTGTGCTTGATGGACGACTTAGTAAAAGAAGTAATCCCTCTTTTGCAATATTTGATTCCGGGATTTTTCGCCGCCTGGATTTTCTACTCCCTTACCGCTTTTAAGCGACCTGATACGTTTGGCCAGATCGTTCAAGCGCTAATTTTTACTTTCGTCATTCATGGCATTGTTGTTTTGATAGGTGCGTTACTTCTATGGATCGGTCAGCATGGAATCGTATTCGGCACATGGGATAAAGAGGCTCAAGCAGCATGGTCTGGGGTGATTGCGGTGCTAACAGGCTTGATATCCTGTTACTTAGCCAATAATGACAACCTGCATGCATGGCTTCGGCGCAAGAAGATAACCAAACAAAGCTCATATCCTTGTGAGTGGTTTAGCGCTTTTTCTGGGCACAAACGCTTTGTGGTCCTTCATCTAGTCGACGAGAGAAGGCTGTATGGGTGGCCTACTGAATGGCCATCTGAGCCATCTTCGGGCCAGTTTGTGATCAATGACCCAAGCTGGCTGGATGACGAGGGAAAGGAGCTACCTCTTGCCGCAGAGCTACTTGTGATAGATGCTTCAAAAGTACAGTGGGTTGAATTCACTCCTAAAACATGGTGATTTTTATGTCGAGCAAGGCCCCAACACCAATGCCTCCAAGACTGATCCGCCCTAATAATGCGCCGGGTCAGGCAAACGTAAATCCTCCAAGCCCGACTAGCGTAAGGCCTCCTGCTCCCGCTGCGCCGCCGGCAAAGAAATCCTAAATAAAAGGATTAACAATCTCATCCCCCGGATCCTGCTGAAGCATCAGCAGGCTCTTCCTGTGAAAAGCCAGCGACACGTTTTGGGAGACCTCAATAACGTGTCGCGGCGGATCAAGCATCGGCAGACACTTTTGAGGTCCTAATGCATGAAGATGATGAATCATCAGCGTGATGGCCTCGCCCTGTTCCTCGATGCCGCTCCAGGCCATCAGCTCAGCCAATGCCTGTCGCGTGCCCGCCATGCAATGCAGCCGGATTTCTTCCTCGCCGCGAGTCTTTCGCCTCGCCGCAGTCTTTGCCGATCGTTCTTTCTGCGCGGCTGCCATGGCTCACCTCTTCAATTCCGTGGACCAGTAGATCCAGCCATGTCTGTCGTCGGCGCTGTCGCACCTGGTTGCTGATCCGTCTCATGCCACCCTCTGTTGACCCCAGACACCCACGGCGTCGAACACCCGGGCGGCCTGTTCTTCAGTCAGCGAAACTTCGGCGGGGATGGCGATCCAGCCCGATGCGACCCGATGATTCGGATTGCTCTCTGCGACCAGGTCCTTGTAGGTTTCCTCGATTACGTTTTCGAGGTGTGCGGCCAGATAGTTGCCTTGGGGCGCAACCTCGACTGATTTGCTGTAGCGGTGGCCATTCTGATCGCGACACTGGACGCTGACATAGATCGTCCAGCGGTGAGCAAAGTCGCAGACTGCTTCGGCCATGCGTTGCCCTGGCCGGATGCTCTCGCAGCTCTTCCAGTTAATCATCCCTTGGCGTCCACTGGGATCGATTTGGATTACCGCGACGTGATGGGCGTTGAGTTTTGCCCTGCTCACACGCTCCATTCGAACGCGCATGTTGTTTGGTTTCCGCTTGCTCATAGTGTCTCCGCGAGCATTTGCGGCCCCTTGCGTTCGGCTTGGGTCGGGGATGGTCGTCGCCGTTTCAACACGGTTTCAGGATCGATTGCAGCAGACCTTGGCGGTGGATGTTGGGTCTGGAAGCTTGCCGCTTCGGTCACCTTGCCGCCGACCCCGAAGTACTCGGCAGTCTTGCGGTTGATGTCGGCCTGCGCCTCCAGGTGCGGATTAGAAATAGGGCCACCAATCATTATTGCGCTCCGAAGAAAGCAAATACGCCGAGCATCCCAGCCATGCCGACAACCCAGCGCAGCATGAGGCTACCGAAGCGGCGGGCAGACATGCCAACGGACTCAATGACGTCGGCGTTTTCTTCAAGCTGTTGTGCGTACTGGCAGGCGCAGTTATGACCTGTTTGGGTGCCGCGGGAGCGGCCGGTAGAGCGCTCTATCACGTCGAACTGATTTGCGCCTAGGGAGACAATGGTGAAGCGGAGTGTCCGTACTGGCTCTTCCTGACCGATCATTTGGTACATCTCCGAGGTAGACATTGAGAGGCGATCCCGCAACACCTGCAGGACTGCTTGTTTTTGGCGAATGGTCTGATTCATTTCGACTCCTTGAGCCTGAAGGTTGCGGATATTTGGCAACACCCTGGCCACGCTCTTGAACCGGTAGGCGCGGGGAGGGTGCTGGCGAATATCGGCAGTAATGCTGTCTGTCCTATTGCCGCCGGAGGGGCGGGGCGCATTGCTTGCCGGGTCATTCACACGGTTCTGGCGTTTCACCATCGAGCAGCCGTCCAGGTTGTTCCTGTCGTTGGCAGGCTTTCGGGCCTGTCTGCTCGCCGGTCGCCGGTAGAGGCAATGCGGTCTGTTGTTTGTTGCGCGGATTGTTAAAGAACGGCGGGAGATCCCGCATCGCCGAGTTGCTTCGTGGCGACGACTTAAATATCTCCCTAGGAGTTAATTTAGTCAACTCCCTGGGAGATAAATATTCCGATAGACCTAAAAAAACCCGCATTGCGCGAGTTTTTTGGCGATCAGATATTGGCCGGGAGGCTCCAGGAGACGCGGGCGGCGCCGTCTTCTTCTCTACTCAATGTTACGTGCTCGGTATCGGCTATGTCGTCAAGGAGCCGTTTCCAGTCCTCCTGGCACTCATCCGCGCCTCTTCGAATGACTGCCATCTTTCGTTTTTGGGCAGCGGGGGAGCTGATGATTTTTTGGATGCGGAGTCCGAGAAGGTCAAACGAGTTTGGCGGTGTTGGTTTGTTTTGTGGTTTTGCCATAGCACTGCTCCTTTTGTGTATGGATACACAGTGGATGGCTTGCTGCGTAAGCGCTAAAGATTAACGATTAAAAACAATTATTTAGCAGAGAAAAGCCCGCAACTAGCGGGCTTTAGGAGGGAGGTGCCTAGGGGAATTAATGACAAGTCGAAGGGCTCAAATTTAGATTCTTCCCAGCACCTTGCTAGGGGCAAGGATTGCGCCTACGTAATGGATTTTATCGATATCAATCCGAGCTACTGTCAGCCTCTCACCGTAAGCCGAGTTGATCGACATGAGGCTGACGTCTTCTTCGTTTTCGAAGAGCAGTTCTTTAACCATGCTCTGCCCATCAGTGGTGGTGACCATCACATACTCACCTGGCACTAGGCGGTGATTGGGCTCGCAGACGGCGATCCAACCACTACGAATTGCCGGAGCCATTGAGTCACCCTTGAGTCGGAGTGCATAGGCGTCTTCATCCCTAGAGTAGGTCTCAACCCAGCCAGCAGCCTGGTCAAGACTTGTCCAGTAGCCTTCGTGACCGAGTTGTGCCGTTCCAACAACATCGATTCGACGAGGAGCGCTGGTAATTGGCGGGCCAGGCTCGACGTTTGACTGCAATGATTCGACTGGTGGAACAGCATTGGCGGCAATCGCCAATTCGGATATTTCTTTCGCGATCCGTGGGCTGAATCTCTCTACGGGTATGCCGAGCATTTTAGCTATCTCAGCTGCCATTTCCTTGTTGAGCGCACGGCTACCGTTCAAGTGACTGCTTAGCGTGCCTTGGCTCATGCCTACGGAGAGTGCGATCTCTTCTTGAGTCAGCTTCTCGCCTTTAGGGGCACGCGCATTGTAGGCAGCCAGCTCCGCTTTTAATGCGGCGCACTCCGTCTTTTCCCACTCAAGTAATGGTCGTCTGTCGTTTTTCATTTCCGAAGAGTATTCCCGGTGGAGATACATATCCATCTCCATTGGAGTTGATTAAAAAAGCTCCATGGGAGATATTGTCGGTTCAGATACACCACCGGAGACCGGACAGTGCGTCAACTCACCCTCAGCCAATTTGCTACCGAGAAGGGGCAGACCAAGGCCGGAAATTTGTTAGGCATGACCCAAAGTTCAATAAATAAAGCTCTGCAGGCAGGGCGTGAGGTTTTTGTTACGGAGCACGCAGATGGCTCTTACACAGCGGAAGAGCTTAGACCGTTCCCGGTTCAAAGCGCGAAAAGGACGCGTCGCCGGATGCTGCCCATCTAATGAGCCAACTTTGAGCGCAATGGCGCCGAGAGAAAACTAGACAATGAAATCGCCAGTACTAGAAACCCGCCGCGCAGTGGTGATCGAGGTCGCAAAGAAATACCCAGGCGGCCAGGTATGCGCTTCAGCTCGCCTCAGTCTCGAACTGAAGCGTTTTAAGAATCAGGTTTATGAGAGCGGCGGTGTTGTTCCTCTTAGCGATGAGGAGGTTTACGTCCTCGAAAGCGAGCAGGGCACCACGCGCTTACCGGACTACCTCTGCGCGATGTACGGCGGCGTATTTGTTCGCCTGCCTGAAGTCGGCGATTTGGACAACGTAGACATGCACCAGCGCTCTTTGCGTACTTCTGTGAAGCGCGGCCGGGTTGACCAGTTTCTTGCCCTCGCGCTGGAGGACGGCGAAATCACAGCCGTGGAAGCATCGGAGATTTTGGCCTTGCATGCCAAGCACCTGGCTGCGCGGCACGAGGAGGTGACCGCACTGATCGAGTTGCACAAGTCGAAGCGCCCAGCCCGACCGCTAGGCGGAAAGGATTGATATGCAGTTCACGATCACGATCAACCAAGTGAAAGCGCTGGAGTGGGGGTTGAACTCGCAGCAGGCGTTGTTGTTTTCGTTTGTCTACGAGTGCCCTAGCTGGGCAAGGCCAATCAAGACCGATAACGGGATTTTCTTTGCCCTGAGCAAGGCAAAGATCGTGGAGGAATTGCCCCTGCTCACTGACAAACCAGATACCGCGTACCGACTTCTCAAAGGGCTCGAGACCGCCGGGCTGATCGAGCTTTCCCACACTTCAAACATCAGTTTGTTTCGTTTGACCGAGAAGGCCAAAGAGTGGAATCGCAAGTTGGACGGGTCGGAAAAATATCCGACCTCGAATGTGTGTGAGGGTCGGAAAAAAATCCGATCTACCTCGGAAAAATCTCCGAGAAAGGTCGGAAAAATTTCCGAGCAGGGTCGGAAAAAAATCCGAGAAGGGTCGGAAAAATCTCCGACAAATCAGGGTACCAGTAATCAGGGTACCAATCAGGTAACCAGTAATCAGGAGAAGCAGGGCGCTAACGCGCCAGGCAAATCGCCAAAGTTCGACCCGCTGACCGCCAAGCCGGAAAACGTCAGCGTCGAGGTTTGGGCCGACTGGTGCCAGCACCGCAAGGAAATCCACAAACCCCTCACCGCCAAGAGCTGTGAACAACAGGCCAAGGCCTTGGCGAACCATCCAGCCCCCGATTGTGTTCTGGCCCTTTCGATCAGCAACGGATGGACGGGGATCTTCCCCGACAAAGCAGTCATCCCCGCACCACCTCCGACCAGTCGCCATTCCGGCTTTGAAACTCGCGATTACAAGGTCGGTACCAAGGAGAACGCCAATGGCACCTTCCGTCTCTAACTTCGGCGCTCACATGGACCGCAAATTCGGCGTCATCGGCCGTCAGCCAGCGAGCTGCTTCGATCATGGCGAATACGAGGCGGTCATCCTCAAGGGTGGCAACCTGTCTGGGTGTCCCATCTGCGCGAGCAACAAGCGCGACATGCAAGAGCTCGAGCGCAAACGCTGTCAGTTTCGGATAGTTCAGCAATCAATCGCCCGGATTCCGAAGCGTTTCGCGGAAAAGACATTTGCCGATTTCGTCGTGTCGAATCCGGCCCAGCAGATCGCCCTGGATGCGTGTACCGACTACGTCGACAACTTTTCGAAGCATCGCCGGGAAGGTCGCTGCATGTTGCTGCTGGGGAAGGTCGGCACCGGCAAGACCCACCTGGCCATTGCCTCGGCCAATCACCTGATCAACGAATGCATGGTCAAGGCGGTCTACCGCACGGTGGGCACGCTCATCGGCGAGATCCGGGCGACGTTCAATGAGCGCTCAGGCGAGTCCGAGGTACACATCTTGCGCGAGGTGATCGGCGCGGACCTGCTGGTGCTCGATGAAGTCGGCGCGACCAAACAGAGCGAGTTCGAGCTGGCCACCCTGTTCAGCATCATCAACGGTCGTTACGAACAATGTCGTCCGACGATCATCGTCAGCAACCTGTCTCCCGCCGAATTGAACGACGCCATTGGTGCGCGCTGTGTCGACCGCATCCGGGAAAACGGCTGCATTGGCGTGGTATTCGAGTGGGAATCTCAACGCGGTAAGGAGGGCTTCTGATGAACGCCGCCAAGCAACAAAACATGCTCGCCGGGCAATCGTCGCTCGCCCGCAAAGTATTTCAAGTCGTGCCAATCCAGGAGCGCTGGAGTGCTCACGATATTTTCAATTCGTTGATGGTTGCCGAAACCACGGGTGCCCAGTTTCCGGCCATACGTCGCGGCTTGGGCGAGTTGAAGGACGCAGGTCTCATTCGCGAACCCGTTAACGGACACTTCCAGCGCACCACCATCACCATCACGCCCCAGCGAGAACTGAGCATGTCGAAAGAAACCAAGCCGGCCGTGGCTACCACCAAGAAACCCGAGGGTAGCGCTCTGGATACATTGGCGGTGCTGTCTGGCGAGGTAATCAGCTTTGCCGAGGAGGTCGGTCAGCGCATGAAAAAGCTCGCCACGCGTATCGAGGAAGTGGCGTTGTCCGTTGAGGCAGAGCGCGAGGCCAACGCTGAAGCACTCGACAAATTCAAACTCCTGCAATCTCTGCTGAAGGGGGGCTGATGGGTAATTGGATAGCCGTGGTGAAGACCTTGACGGTGAAGCTGTCGGACGCCGAGATCGAGCGAAACGCCAAAAAACTGCACGTCCGCGATCTGCGTGATGCGAGTCATCCGGCGTTGCATTTTCGCTTCGCAAAGAATCGTTCTCGTGGCTCTTGGTACTTGCTCAGCAAGCGCTCTTGGCACCGTATTGGTGGATTTCCGGATCTGAGCACCAAGCAGGTGGTTGCGGCGCTGCCGACTGTCCGTCTTCGAGTTGCTGCCGAAGAAGGTTCGACCGTTTCGAAGTGGGTCACGACCGGTGAGTTGCTGACCTGGTACGCCGAGCGCATGGCGCGTGATCGCAGCTTGTCCGAGAAGCGCAAGAAGACCAGCGCCTCGATGATCAAGTGCCACCTCATGCCGCGCCTCGGTGATCTGCCACTGACCGACATCGACAAGGCCACCCTCGACAGCGACCTGATGTGGCCGCTGCAAGAAAGCATTTCCATCGACTACGTACGTTCGGTGTTCCAGTTGCTGGCCCTGTCCTTTCGGCAGGCGTTCAAGCTGGGCCTGATTTCGTCAAACCCGATGACGGGCATTAAGTTCAATGACTTCTCCAAGGCCAAGGTCGGTATCAAGCCGTCTCGGTTGCGCGGCACCCAGCTGCAAGACCTGATGACGCGCTTGCTCGGTGCGATGGTGAACAACCCGGGGGATGGTCTGTTGGCGCTGCTGATGCTCTGCCACGGCACACGGATCGGCGAAACCCGGCAGGCACGCTGGTCACACATCAGCCTGGCCGAGCGTGAGTGGTTCATTCCTGCCGAGCACACCAAGACCGGCGTCGAGCATCGCCTGCCGTTGACTGAGCAGGTGCGCAAGGTGCTCATCAGCTATCGCGAGATTCAGCGGGCCAAAGGGTATGACGGCCAGTTCCTGTTCCCGTCTCGTAACAGCAAGGCACTCAGTGAAGGGCAGGCGAGTGCCGTATTCGTGCGGCTGGGGCAGGGCGAGTGGACCAGTCACGACTTGCGCAAGTTGGCGCGTACCGGCTGGGCCGACCTCGGCATTGACCACCTGATTGGTGAGCTGCTTATCAACCATGCGATGGGCCACAACGTGAAGGTGTACATCCAGTCGGACGTGATGGGGCGCAAGCGTGATGCCCTGGAGCAGTGGCACGCGCATCTAGATCAGAAGGGATTTGAGCAGATTCATATGTTGACCAGCGTTAGATCCGGAGATTCCGGTAATGCGCTGGACGCCACAGAGAATAAGGGCTGCAAGGCCACTCAAGAATCAACCATAGGCGAGGTTTCAAAACATGAAGAAAGCGCCGGATCATGGCTTTCGTAAGCAGCGGATTGCACTGGAGTCGTGTCCAAGCTGCGAAGGAACAGCAGTAGTGCAGGGCGTTTTTTATGAGATCGCTTGCACCGAGTGCAATGGTGCAGGTTGGGTTGTTGAGGGCAGCAGGTTGGCCCTATCTACGGACGAGTTGGTTACACAATTGAGCTTCAAGTTACAGCGGGCTCAACGCGAAATTGCAGAATTGAAATGCCCGGCCAACGCAGCCGGACCACAACAGCAGTACGAACAGAACAACCGCCTGGGAGCGGGCGGAACTAATTACACAGGGGATTGAGCGCATGATGATTCGAAAGCCAGCGGGCCGACCTTTGGGCGATACCGAGTATCTGTTGGAGCAGTGGGGCTGGTGGAGGATGGATGGGATGGGTGTGCCAGGGTACACATCTCCATCATTTGCATTGATGCGTCAGGCGGTGCCACAGCCATCGGCTAGCAAGAGCTATTGCATTACCGACGAGTGGGCTCAGATGGTCGATCATGCTGCTGCGCGGCTGGCTATGCGCGATCAGCAGATGGGCGATGTTGTGTGGCTGTACTTCGGAGCCAAGTGGCCTATGGTACGAGTCGGAAAACACTTCGGGATTAGTGAGGGCAAAGCACGCGAGTTGGTAAGAGCCGGTACAGCATGGATTGATTGTGCGATAAATCATGTCCGTGCGGTCGCCTAGAGTTCTAGAATCCTTTAATCATCAAAAGATCGTTTCATTTTGACGAAGGCCAATGGGGGTACTGATCCGGTTGGTCTTCGGCTCAAAGGGCAGATAAATAGAACCTGGCTTTCCCAATTTGGTGTACCTTTGTAAGAAAACTGATGCCTTGTGGAAAGTTGGGGTGTTTATGGAAGGAACTGCCGGAAGAGAAGTTGAATTTAATGAGGGCTTTCGAGAGATTCAAGGCTTAATCCGAAGATATCATCCAGTGAGTATACTTAAGGAAGCGTTGGTGTATTTGTATGCTCCAGCGAAGTCAAAGTTCGACAGGACTTCTAGGCAGCCTTGGTTGATTATGCTTTTGATTAAGTGGGTGTTTTTGGATGTCTTATCAAAAAAACCTATGGGGCGACCGTCAATAACTCAGGGGCAGTTGCAAGGATTGCTACAAAAGGTTTTGGATTTAACTGATAGCGATAGAATGCCTAACGAATATGAGGATTTAAGATTATTCTTTAGGGCACTTGCGTATCAGCAATTTTTTTATCAGGCGGACGGTAAGCTTGTTGATATTGCCCGTCAAGAAACTATTTTTGCAAAAGTTCCGGAGAATCACTACTTCAAAACAAAATTTTTGAAAGGTGTAGGGCTCTCTATTGAAAGTTTTCTAAGGTTGTCATTTGCTCTGCTTGCAAGTGTGGGGAAGCAGGGCATGGTGTTAAGTAGAGAGCACCTTTTTGCACTCTGTCCACCGTTTTCGCCAATAGAAGTAGATGCTTTTCTACGGGCGGTATCGGTAGAGGTTAATGACTTGAATCAAACATTAACGGCTACAGATGTCGACGGAAGAGGTCCAGGTGAGTTTTTGCAGCAAACGCCATTCTTGAAATTTCCACTTGTTAAAGTTGGAAACCAATATTGGTGTGTGTCACCGCATGTCCTTAGTCGTTCATTGGGGCATTTTGTCTACGACTATTTAAAGCGTGATGATGTAAATTCTTTTAATGCACCGTTTGGAAAAGCGTTTGAGAGCTATGTAGGGAAATGGCTACGAAAGTCAAAACTACCGATGGTCGATGAAAATGAGCTGATGAGAGGTCTTTCAGGTCAAGGTGGAGTTGTCGATTTTTTAGTTGCTGATGGCGACTCTAACGTGCTGATTGATGCAAAGGGAGTGGAGATGGCCCAGCGAGGAATGGCTGCACTCCGAAAAGGTGACGTTCGTCGAGCAACTGAGACCTCCCTTTTAAAGGCATTTAAGCAAGGTCATGAGGTGGTTTCCAGACTTCCTTCTGTAAATAGCAAAAATCCTGTGATCTCTCAGCGGTCCAAAAATTATCTTTTAGCTGTTACTTATAAAGAGCTATACATTGGTAATGGTCGTACATTGGCTGGTGTGGTTGGTAATGCTGAGTTGGATAAAATTCGTGCCAATTACGCCTTGGAACATCAAATTCCTATTGAGAACATTTATTTTCTAACGATCCATGAATTTGAAGAGTTGATGGATATGGTGGGCTGCGGGAAGGTTGGATTTGTCGAGTTTTTAGAGAGGGCAAAGCTGGCGGACTCCAGTCCAGATACTCAGAAATTTACTTTTGAAATGCACCTTGATGAGTTGGCGCGACACGTCGGTAGAAGTGTTCCTTTGATCGATGTACTTAAAGAAATGCGCGATGAGCTCGCAAAAAAAGTCCCTGCATTTGCTGCGAGTCGGTATGCAGTTAAGGAGGGAAAGAAAGATGATACTGCGTGATTTTCGCATGAAAGATATGAAAAGGCTTTTCCGCGCGGAATAACTTTGTTTTCATAGCAGCGTGTGTTGCTGTGAACGCAGCGAGACGCCTTTCAAGAACCCGACCATTGAGTCGGGTTTTTTGTGCCCATTTATGAGCCCTGCCAGCGAGCAGGGCTTTTTTATTTTTGGTTCCGCCACGCCCTTCGCTCCGAGCTGGGAAGTGCTGCTGGAACCAATCTATTGCGCTTCCCCGAAAGGGAGAAACTCGGATGACTAACATGCCCGATAAACCAGACACATGGCTGCTCGTTCTCGCGTGGCTGGGGCAGCATACGCCGACGATCTACGCCGGAGCATTGTCATTCGTGGTCGGTGCCTTGCGGATCATTTACGGCGGCGGCACGCGGCGACAGGCGTTGCTTGAAGCTTCGCTGTGCACGCTGATCACCATTGGCTTAATTCCGTTACTGGAGTACTTCGGCTTACCGCAGAACTTCGCCACGGCTGCGGGTGTGTTCATCGGATTTCTTGGCGTGAAGAAGATCGCCGATCTGGCTGATCGGTTCGCCGACTTCAAGTTTCCCAAATCGGATTCGGCGCCGTGAAGAGCTGCCCCTGGATGCTGCCTCTTGTGCTCCTGCTGGCCTACGCCGTCACGGGCCACATCCACTGTGGTGATTCGCCGGCATGTCAGCCGCTCGTCGCTCAATCATTCAATCGTGAGATTTAGAGAATGGCCTACACCCAATACGAAACTGTCGTCGCCAACACTCCCGAGGAGTTGACGGCCAAGCTGGCACAGGCCATTGCCGAAGGCTGGCAGCCCTACGGTAGCCCTGTCTCCATCACTGAAGGCTTTCAAGTGCTTCAGGCTGTGGTGAAGGGAACGAACAATGCTGCCGGCACGCCAGGCGACATCACCTCGGAAAACATCTCGGACGCCTCAGATGTGGGCAAGGCCGTGCTGGTGAGCGCCGACGCCGCCGCTGCTCGTATTGCTATCGGGAGTGGGACTTCGGACTTCTCGGGTAGCTACAACGACCTGACCGACCAGCCAGTCATTCCAGCCGAGGGTGATGCCGCGCTGCTGGTAGCCGGTACCGACCTCGTCGCGCATACCTGGTCAGCCAAACTGATTCATGACGAGATTGCCCGTCAGATTGCAGCGCTACCGGCATGAGCATCACATCCACAATCTCGACTGCCTCCGTTTTAAACGCGACCTTCAACCAGGGCAGGATCAGGGTTTCCAAACCCGCCGGGGACCCTGGCAACTTCCAAGGAACACGGGGCATAAGACTCGCGCAAACGCGTTAGCGGCACCCCGTCAAAGTTAGTTAACTGGTTAACTCGATTGGTTAACCAGGCTGAAAGCCTTATGGGCTGTGGCTTACAGGGCGGTTAACTTAGGAGTTAACCAGGTTAACGCGGTTCACCCCTGATTCGTCTGTAAGCCACGCGGGCCGTGGTCTGTAGAGCGGTTAACTAAGGAGTTAACCGAGTAAAACAGTTGGTTAACTCCCACAGTCGCTATAAACACGCCTGAAAGCCAAACGGGCTGTGGCTTTCCAGCGGTTAACCAGAGTTAACCGAGTAAATTAGTTGGTTAACTCTGTTAACTCGCGACTCCGCCGGGTTAACCGAAAGGCATGGACATGACAGCACTCACCAAAGCGGAGTTCGCCGCTCGCCAAGGCTGGTCGAAACCTTATGTGTCGAAACTGGCCAAGAGCGGTCGCCTGGTTCTGATGGCGGACGGCATGGTGGATGTCGAGGCCACGGACCGACTCCTGTTCAGCACAGCGGATCCGAGCAAAACTAATGTGGCGGCGCGGCATGAGCGCGAACGAACTCTGCGCAAGCCGGAAGGGCAAGCCTCAGTCCCGTCCATTGAGTACGAGCTTCCACATTCAGTTTCAAGCCAGGCGCCATTGTCCATCGAGGGCATTCCGGACTTTCAGGAGTCTCGCGCCTATCGCGAGTTTTATGAGTCACGCCTGACCGAGAGCGAGTTTCACAGGAATCGCGGCGCCCACGTCGAGTTGGAGGCCGTTAAAACGGCGGCGTACACGACCGGGCGGATGTTACGGGATCTGTTGTTGGGTATGCCGCCCCAGTTGGCCCCCGAATTGGCCGCCATGAGTGATCACTGGCAAATCGAGAAGCATCTCACTGCCGCATTGCGCCGGGTGTTGGACGATGCCGAACGGATGTCCTCGACGGACCTCATCCATTCTTTGACTGCAGCGAGCTAATCCATGTCAGCGGAAATGCCCGACGGTGCAGCGGTGTACCGGGAGGCGTATTTCCGCGGGCTGCGGCCAGAGCCGGATGTCTGGATCGATCAGTGGGCTGACGAGTACATGCGCATCCCGCGGGATGCCGGGGCTGCCGAACCCGGACAGTACCGTACTGCACGAACACCGTATGCTCGCGAGCCCATGCGCTGCCTGTCACCGGCACATCCGTGCAAGCGTGTGGTGACCATGGTGGCCTCGCAGTTGATGAAAACTCAGATTGCCTTGAACTGGATTGGCGGCCTGATCCATATGGCGCCGTCCAACATTCTCACGCTGCTACCCAGCCTGGGGTTGGCCAAACGAGTCTCGTCGCGCATCGGCAAGACCATCAAGGCCACCCCGGTGCTGCGCGAACGAGTGGCCGCGAACCGTTCGCGGGATGCGCGCAACACCATGGACACCAAAGAGTTTGAAGGTGGTTCGCTGTATGTCACCACCGCGGGCTCAGCGGCGAACCTTTCGGAGTTGTCGGCCCGGTACATCTACGGCG
>NZ_JAGYGG010000031.1:0-66224 GCF_019947335.1 Pseudomonas sp. BF-R-24 | reverse complement strand
CCGAACTCAGCAGTGAAACGATGCATCGCCGATGGTAGTGTGGGGTTTCCCCATGTGAGAGTAGGTCATCGTCAAGATTAAATTCCGAAACCCCTATCTGCGTATGCAGGTAGGGGTTTTGTTTTTGGCGCTCCTGTAGGCGCGAGCTTGCTCGCGATGGGCTTCAGTGCGAAATATCCCCTGACAGCCTGCGTCAGACTGTTGGACCTGTGTTGGATAGACGGCAGTCGCACCAGCTACCTAAACTGTCAGCAGATTTTTGGGATCGGGGCAGTGGATGAATCGCAATGAACTTCGCAAGGCGGATATCAACCTGATGGTGGTATTCGAAACGCTGATGCTCGAACGCAATGTCACTCGGGTGGCGGAGAAGCTGTTTCTCGGTCAGCCGACCATCAGTTCGGCGCTCAACCGCTTGCGTGCGATGTTCAATGATCCGCTGTTCATACGCGTTGGCCATCGCATGGAGCCGACGGCACGGGCCGAGGAGATCATCAGGCACCTGTCGCCGGCGCTGGATTCCTTGTCCGTGGCCTTGAGCCTGACCCATGATTTCGACCCGGCCAGCAGTACGATGTCGTTCCGCATCGGGTTGTCCGACGATGTGGAGTTCGGGCTGTTGCCGCCATTGTTGCGAGCGCTGCGCCAGGAAGCGCCCAACGTGGTGTTTGTGGTGCAGCATGTCGATTACTGGCGGATTCCCGACTTGCTGGCAGCCGGCGATATCACGGTAGGTATCAGCCAGACCCGTGGCTTGCCGGCCAATGCCAAGCGCAAGTTGTTGCGACACATCCAGCCCAGCATTTTGCGCGCCGATGCCTCTGATACACCGCTGACCCTCGATGAATATTGCGCGCGACCGCACGTGCTGGTGTCCCATACCGCCAACGTCAGTGGCTATGCCGACGAGTGGCTGGCGGATATCGGTCGCACACGCCAGGTGGTGCTTTCGGTGCCGCAGTACAGTGCATTGCCGGCCCTGCTTGCCGGCACCGACCTGATTGCCAGCCTGCCGGACTACACCGCTGAGGCGATGGCTGCATCGGGAATGCTGTTCAAGGAACCCTTTCCCTTCAAGACACCGACCCTGGATCTATCCATGGTCTGGCTCAGCCATGTCGATAGCGACCCTGCCGAGCGCTGGTTACGTTCGCGCCTGGAGGCGTTCATGAGTGAGCGTGCCGTATTGCCGCTGCCCGAATGAACAGGGTGGCGCTGTGTTATATGTACGACCCTTCCACCCCACTTACAGGAACCCACTCATGCCTCACCTGCACATGGAATACACCGCCAACCTGACTGATCTGAATGCCGAAGTGGCATTGATGCGGTTGAACAATACGCTGGTGGCTTCCGGTCAGTTTGCTGCCGAATTCGACATCAAGAGCCGCGCGATCAGGGTCGAGACGTTCAAGGTCGGTACCGCATTGGCTGAACGGGCGTTCGTGCATGTGAAACTGGCACTGTTGAGTGGTCGTTCCGCACAGATCAAGAAACAGCTGTCTGAAAGCCTGCTGGCGGTGGTGCAGGACGTGTGTGAGTGGCCGAGCGGCGTTGAAGTCCAGTTGTGCGTGGAAATTCTCGACATCGATCGCGATTCCTACAGCAAGACCGCCATCAGCAACTGAGCATCAGGCCGTTTCCTGCTCGAAGCAGGCCTGGATCACTTGCGCTCGCAGCCAGGTGTTGGCGCTGTCCTGATCAACAGCCTGGTCCCACTGCATGTCGAGGGTAAAACCCGGCAAGCCTTCGGGCGCTTCACAGTGATTGAAGGTGTCTGCACTGGCCAGCAGTCGCTGAATGCGTCGGGGCAGGGTCAGGGCATAGTCGGTGCCGGTAATCAGCTTCAACGCTGCGCTGTAGCTGTTGGCGCGTGCGACGATCTGGCGCTGTTGTGCCTGCTGCGCTAGCCAGCCGTCGACCATGTTGGTGGCGGACGTCCAGGGTGTCGGGAACACGTGTCGACGTTCGACATAGGTTTGCAGGCTCAAGCGTGGTTCTGCCGGCGTGGCGCGTTTGTCGAAAACACACACCAGGTCATCTTCGAGCAGCGTCTGCGATTTGAAATCGACGTGACTGCGATGAAAGTTCGGGCCGAAGCACATCACCAGGTCGAGGCTGCCTTCGCGCAACGCTTGGGCAGGGATATCGGCCTGGAGTTTGAACACATTGACCATCACCGGAAGATCGGCGAGGTCGAAGGTTTTCAACAAGCGCGGCAGGATCAGTTGCTCGAAATATTCCGGGGCGCAGATGTTGAAGGTCACGGGTTGCAGGCCTGGGTCGAACGTGGGTAAGCCGGCGTGACACAGGTTGATGCTTTCGAGGATTTTCAGCACGTGAGGGTACATCGCGCTGGCCTTGCCGGTGGGCTGCATGCCGCCGGTGCGAGTATTGATGAACAGTTCGTCCTCGAAACTGGTGCGCAGTTTTTTCAGGCAGTAACTCACGGTGGACTGGCTGACGCAAAGCGTCTCGGATACGTCGGTGACGCTGTTCTGCTCATACACGGCGACGAACACCATGAGGTCCTGCATGTCGAGCTTTCTAAGCGAATTACTGTTCAGCATCCATTCCATCTCGCTGCGTCCCTTGCGCTGACCGTGTGCAAGGGTGGTGAATTATCCTAGCGGAATGGGCGAGCAGGGAGAATGCCTTGCAGGACGTTTCGCCCAAGGCCGTGTCAGCCCTGGACCATCGCCGACACGGCGCGGCGGCTGGACATCAATAGCGCGAACATGCCGAGGCCCACCAGCACCGCGCCGGTCATTTCCAGCGGCAGCGGCGTCTGGTGTCCCCATAGCCAGTGGAACAAGGTGATGAACAGCGTGCTCAGGTAGATGTAGGAAATCACCGAGGACGGCGCGATCACGCCGATGGCCCGGTGCAGCAGCCAGAACGTCGCCAGGGTGGCGAACACTGCCAGGTACATCAGCCAATAGAAGTCGTTGAGCGTTAGTAATGATGCCGAACGCCAACCGCCACTCAATCCACAGAACACCAGCAGAAACAGCGCACCGAACAACATGTTCCAGAACGTCATGGGCACCGGTTCGCGTCCCTTGAGGCTATTGTCTTTCAGGCGCTGGCTGAGGGGGGCGTAGAGCGCCATCGCCAAGCAACCGATGCCGTACACCGTCAATGCATAGGGCGATGGCAACTCGCCGGGGCCGGTGCCTTTCATGATCAACAACACCGCCCCGGCAGCGGCGAGCAGCATCGGCATAATCCGTTGTTTCAGACGGCTGTCAGGTGTGAGCACGGCTTCGAAACCCAGGGTCATCAGTGGCACCAGCGTGAACATCGTCCCGGTGTTGACGGCCGAGGTGTAGCGCAACGCTTCGAACAGCGAACCGAAGTACAGCGCCAGCAGCAGGCCGAGCACCGCGTGACCAAACAGTGCGCGGGCGGTCATGACGGCATCGCCTTTGAGCAGCAACAACGGCAGAAACACCAAAGCGCAAAACAGCAGGCGTAAACCCGTCAGCAGGATCGGGTCGATGGCCTGGCTGACTTGCGCCGCCGCGGAAAACGATGCGGCGATCAACAAGGCCCAAAGCAGCATGCTGGCGTGAGCGACGGCGAAAACGGTGGTTTTCATGGCAGGCTCCGGGTCAATGGATGTGGCGGGCGTAGTGCCTTGGGTTGAAGCGCAAAACCATCAGCATCATCAGTGCCATGACCGCCGTGAGCGACCACCAGGCCCATTCAAAGCTGCCGAGCTGGTCGCGGATGATCCCCGCCAGCAGCGGCGACAGGCCGGCGATCAAGTAGCCGATGCCTTGTACGAATGCGGTCAGGCCGCCAGCACGCAATGGATTATCCAGGTGATCCAGCGATACGATCAGGCTCATCGGGAACAGGCCGCCAATGCCCAGCCCCAGCAGGCATGGCCACAGCAGGCTCAAATGCCTTGGGCTCAGAATCAATCCGCAGAAACCGGCGATGATCAGTGTCAGCAATACCATCAGCACGACGCGGCGGTCGCGGCTGCGGTTGGCGATGACGGGCGTCAACAGACCCGACAGCACTTCCATGGCGGTCAGAAAACCGAGCAGCAATCCGGCGTGCTGCTCGCTCCAACCCTTTTCTACGTAGTAAGGCGCCAGCCAGGCCAGAACACAGGTGTAGGACGCAGTGCCCAAGCCAAAGAAAATCGCGAGTAACCACGCGCGGGAATTGGCAAAGTACGAACCTTTGCCGGATGCCCTCGAATCCAGTGTTGGCATCCCCGCGCTTTGGCTGCGCCAGAAGAGCAATGCCAGCACGGCGAGAACGGCCCAGATCGCCAGGCCCATACGCCAGCTGCCGGTACGCTCCATCACCAGCGGCGCAAAGGAGGCACCCATGGCCGCACCGCCCATGATCGATGTGACGTAGAGCCCCATGCACAGGGCTACGTGGTCGCTGAAGCGGGATTTGATCAACGCTGGCATCAGGGCCTGGATCAGGGCGATCCCGACACCGGCCAGCACCGCGCTGTGGAGCAACTGCGCGGCTGAATCAAGGAACAACCGCGAAAGCGTGGCCACGCCGATGATCAGCAACGAGAAGACTACCGTGCGTTGATCGCCGAATCGCTGACTGACGCGCAGGCCGACAAACATCGCCAGCCCCATGGCCGTCACCGGCAACATTGTCAGCAGTGAAGCCTGGCTGAAGCTCAGCGCAATGTCGTCGCGAATCGCTGAGAGCAGCGGCCCGACAGCGGCCATGGAAGGGCGCAGGTTCAGGGCAACCAGGACAATGCTGAACATGAGCCAGAGGGCAGGGCGGGAAGTGGCTCGGGTGTTTTCCATGATCGGACCTTGATGAATAGGCGGGCGATTAAGGCGCGCGAGGCCCGAAGGGCGCAAATCAGAAAGTCCGGGGTGGTATTTAGAAATCAAATACAGGCCTTCTCCCCACAGAAGGCAGCACAAAACCGCCAAATGTTTAGCCAGACGACATCCAAGGTTCTTCAAATCCTGATTTAACGACTTAAGCCATCGTGTGACGCTGCGGGTCATCTGTTTTCTGCGGTTCTCTCTATGGACGGTTGGCCAGTCGCAATCCACTGCAAGGCATCCAACGGCGTTCGAGCGTCGAGCCTTGGTCGTCGATTCACGCCTGCCACCGCGCCAAACCTCTCTGCACTTCCTTCTGAACTGGCTTTTTGGGCGCTGTGGCATTGCCGCCATGCGCGCCCGCCGGATTCCTGCTTTTTCCGCTGATTGTTCCTACCTGTTCCGCTTGATGGCGGGATTAAAGTGCGGGTGCTTTTGCGTACCCGTCTGACACGGAAAAAGAGAGTTCCCATGAGTTGTGCCACGACCTCGTTTGCCACCCGGCAAGAAGCCCTGACCTTTCTGGAGCAGAACCCGGATATTGAAATGTTCGAGCTGTTCATCCTCGACAACAACGGTGTGCCGCGGGGCAAGTTGCTGCATCGTGACGAGTTGCTGGCGGTGTATGAAAGCGGGCGACCATTGCCGAGCACCATCCTCGGCCTGACCATCAACGGTGATGACGTGGAAAACTCCGGGCTGGTCTGGGATGTCGGTGATATCGACTGCCGGGCCTACCCGATCAGCGGCAGCCTCACGCGTATGCCGTGGCGTCTGATACCGACCGCGGCCGTGCAGGTCAGCATGCACCCAACGGAGGGAATGCCCGCCACTATTGCCGATCCCCGTCATTTGCTGGCGAAGGTCATCGAGGGTTTGCAGGCAGACGGTTATTACCCGGTCATGGCGGCGGAATTGGAGTTCTACCTGCTGGATCAGCAACGCGACAGCAATGGCCGACCGCAACCGGCACGGGATGTCGATGGCGGGCGTCCGTACGGCACCCAGGTCTATGGTTTACGCGAGCTTGAACAGATCGAGCCGTTCCTGGCCGATCTCTACAGTGCCTGCAAACTCCAGGGGATTCCGGCGCGCACGGCCATTTCCGAATACGCGCCGGGGCAAGTGGAGATCACCCTCGAACACCGCACCGACGCACTACAGGCGATGGATGAAGCGGTGCGCTACAAGCGTCTGGTCAAAGGCGTGGCGCACAAGCACGGCATGACAGCCTGTTTCATGGCCAAGCCTTTCGATGACCTCGCTGGCACCGGGATGCACATGCACGTGAGCCTGGCGGACAAGGACGGCAACAACCTCTTCGCCAGCGAAGCTGCGGATGGAACGCCGCTGCTCAAGCAGGCCGTCGCCGGCATGCTCAGTACCTTGCTCGATTCGCTGTTGCTGTTCTGCCCCAACGCCAACTCCTACCGGCGATTCCAGGCCAACAGCTATGCGCCCCTGGCGGCCACCTGGGGCGTAGACAATCGCACGGTGAGTTTGCGTGTCCCAGGTGGGCCTGCGTATTCCCGGCACATCGAGCATCGAATTTGTGGCGCAGATGCCAATCCCTATCTGGCGGCTGCGGCGATTCTGGCCGGTATTCATCGCGGTATCTGCGAACAACTCGATCCTGGTGCGCCGGTGGAAGGCAATGGCTACGCCCAGGCCACGAAACTGTTGCCGACAGACTGGCTGACCACCTTGCGATCACTGGAAGGTTCGAGTTGGGCCAGGGAAGCCTTCGGCGGTGAATTCCTCGGCGTCTACCTGGCGGTAAAACGCGCTGAGTATCGTCAATTCATGGGGGCGGTCGGTGAACAGGACTGGCGCTGGTACTTGCATCAGGCTTGAGTCGAATCTGAATCGGGGCTGAACCATTCTCAAATAGTCTGAAAGTGTCAGGTGGACTTAATAAGCCAACTAATTGTTGGCTTATTTTTCACAAAAAATTGATTGTTGGCTACCTAAAATTACAGCTGTCTCGGTAAATGAAATTTTCACATTTGCCGGAGATACTTACTTTCAGGATCCGCCAAATATCATGCTTAAGATTAAAGCCGTGCGCCCTGAATGGGTGACACTGATTGCCAGCACGTTTTTGTTAGTTGGCTTCAATTACGTACTTTGGCAACACCTGTTCGAAATCACCGCATCCGATGGCAAAGGCATCGTCATGCGCGCGGCCTTCGGGGTGATGATCTTCGCGGCCTTCAACATTGTGCTGACCCTGCTGGCATTCCGGCCGGTGCTCAAGCCGCTCCTGACCCTGCTGTTCATGACCAGCGCGGGCGTGGTGTATTTCATGAGCCAGTATGGTGTGTTGATCGATACCGGCATGCTGCGTAACTTCGCCGAGACCAATGCAACGGAAGTGCGTGACTTACTGTCGCTCAAGTTGTTTGTTTATATTTTACTGCTCGGCGTTTTGCCGTCCTGGCTGTTGTGGAAGACACCGATTAATTATCGTCGTTGGCACCGTGAACTGCTCAGTAAAATTGTGGTGACTTTTGCCTCGGCAGCAGTCATTGGTGGAGTTGCACTGGTCAACTATCAAGGCCTGTCTTCGCTGTTTCGCAATCACCACGAGTTACGCCTGATGGTGGTGCCAAGTAACTACATTGGTGCCTCGGCTGGCTTCTTGCGCGAGCAGGTTGCGTCTGCACATCAACCTTTTGTGAAGCTCGGTGAAGATGCCCGGCGCAATCCAGCCTGGCAAACTCACGGGCGCAAATCACTGACGGTACTTGTCGTGGGTGAAAGTGCCCGGGCGGAGAACTTCGGCATTCTTGGCTATAGCCGCGACACCACTCCGAAGCTGAGTAAGGAAGACGGCCTGATCGCTTTCACCGATGTGCACTCCTGCGGTACTGAAACCGCCGTATCGGTGCCTTGCATGTTCTCCAACATGGGGCGCAAGGACTACAACGCCAGCAAGGCAAAGAACGAAGAAGGCCTGTTGGACGTGCTCAAGCATGCGGGTATCGACGTGATCTGGCGTGACAACCAGTCAGGCTGCAAAAGTACGTGCGATCGCGTCACCCTTCAGGACGTCAGCAATCTGAAGGACCCGGCGCTGTGCGCCAACAGTGAATGCCGCGATGAAATCCTGCTGCAAGGGCTGCAGCATTTCATCGATACCCTGGACAAGGACACGGTATTGGTATTGCACCAGATGGGCAGCCACGGTCCTGAGTACTTCAAGCGTTATCCGAAAGAGTTCGAGCGCTTCACTCCGGTTTGCGAGAGTAATGCCCTGAACAATTGCAGCCGCGAAAGTATCGTCAATGGCTACGACAACACCCTGGTCTATACCGACCATGTACTGTCGACCTTGATCGATCTGCTGCGCAGCAACCAGGACAAAGTGGATACCGCGATGCTGTATCTGTCGGATCACGGCGAGTCCCTGGGTGAATACAACTTGTTCCTCCACGGCACGCCCTACATGCTGGCACCGGAGCAACAAAAGCATGTCGCCATGTTTGCCTGGTTCTCCGACAGCTATAAAAAGTCGTTTGCGCTAGATACCCGCTGCTTGCAACAAAGCCGTGAAAAGTCCCTCAGCCAGGACAACCTGTTCCATTCGATGCTTGGGCTGCTGGAGGTCGACAGCAAGGTCTACCACCAGGATCTGGACATGTTTGCCGGATGTCGTGGTCCAGTGACAGACGGCGTGTTGGCCAAGGAATGATCGCCTCTGACTCTGTTTCACGCAGCGGCCACCGACCTGGTTTTTGACCGGTGTTGGCCGAACACGGTGATTCTCGCGACGGTTCCAGGTGCTGGGTAAGACCAGCTAGCTTGGCTTTGTAGGACTATTCTTTATGTCACGCAGTAATTTTCGCTAATGCTCTTGTTCAGTGGATGCGCGGAAATCGCCGGGGGCGATATATACTGCGCGCCATTCTTCAAGGGAGAGCCGTGTGGCCATCGATATTCACTGGATTCGCGACAACGATAGCCTCGGACGGTTGTGTGCCGAGTGGCAACAGTTGCCATTCGTTGCCCTCGACACCGAATTCATGCGGGTCGACACCTTCTACCCAATCGCCGGCCTGCTGCAGATCGGTGATGGCGTTCGCGCCTATCTGATCGACCCGCTGACCATCGACAACTGGCAGCCATTGGCCGCTTTGCTGGAAAACCCTGCGGTGGTCAAAGTTGTCCACGCGTGCAGCGAAGACCTCGAAGTCCTGCTACGCCTGACCGGCAGCCTGCCAGCGCCGCTGTTCGATACGCAACTGGCTGCCGCTTATCTGAACCTTGGTTTTTCCATGGGTTATTCGAGGCTGGTGCAGGAAGTGCTCGGCATCGACCTGCCCAAGGGGGAAACCCGTTCCGACTGGCTGCAACGCCCGCTTTCCGAAACCCAGATCAGCTATGCCGCCGAAGATGCCGTGCATTTGGCTGAAGTTTTCGTAAAACTGCGTCCAAAGCTTTCCGACGAGAAATACGCCTGGGTCCTGGAAGATGGCGCCGAACTGGTGGCCAACCTGCGCCGCGAGATCGACCCGTACGAGGTCTATCGCGATGCCAAGCTGGCCTGGAAGCTGTCTCGCGCCCAACTCGCCGTTTTGCGTGAGCTCTGCGCCTGGCGTGAAAAGGAAGCCCGGGCGCGCGACCTGCCGCGCAACCGGATCATCCGCGAGCATTCGTTGTGGCCGCTGGCGCGAACGCAGCCCGATAACCTCGGCGCCCTGGCGAAAATCGAAGACATGCACCCACGTACCGTGCGTCAGGACGGCGAGTTTCTGCTTGATCTGATCAAGCGCTCTGGCAGTGTGTCGCCTGATCAGTGGCCGTCAGCCGTGCCGGAGCCGTTGCCGGTGGATGCTGCTGCGCTGCTCAAACAAATGAAGGCCATAGGCCAGGCCGAAGCCGAGCGCCTGAACATCGCGCCGGAACTGATGCTGCGCAAGAAAACCCTGGAAGCGCTGCTCAAGAGCGGCTTCCCCAATGGTCCCTACCAATTGCCTGATTCGCTGCGTGGCTGGCGCCGCGAATTGATGGGCCAGGCGCTGCTCGACAGCCTGGCCACCGCCGGAGAACAGCCTTGAAACGTATTTGCTCCATCTACCGCAGCTCGAAAAGAAACGAAATGTACCTGTATGTGCTCAAGAGCGATGCTCTGGAGCGCGTGCCGGATACCCTGATGGCAGCCTTCGGCAAGGCCATCCACGCGTTCGACCTGGTGCTGAGCCCCGAGCGCAAGCTGTCGCGCGAGGACATCACGGTCGTGCTGGAGAACCTCGAGAAACAGGGTTATCACCTGCAAATGCCGCCTGCCGAAGACGAGTACATCGAGCACTTGCCGGAAGAATTGTTGCGTCGCAACGATCCGATGTGAGCGGCAGACAGACTCTGTTCAGAGTGGTTATGAAACACTGATTGATTTTAGCGATGGCAGCATCGACGGAGCACTGCTCTGTCGGCGGCCGTCTGCACTGTTTTTGAAAGGTTTGAAGCATGCGCGTCCTGATTGCTGAACACGACCACCCCGTGTACGCCCAACTGTTGCGCGAGGCGGCACCGGACCTGGAGGTGCTGACCAGCGGTGATTCCGCCGAACTGGCCAGCCAGGCCGCCGATTGCCCGGTGTGGCTCGGCCAGCCTGATTTGCTGGCGACCCTGTTACGCCAGGGTCATCAACCGCAATGGCTGCAATCGACCTGGGCCGGCATCACGCCGCTGCTGGCCGATGGCTTGCCGCGGCACTATCGGCTGACCCGTGCAGTCGGAATCTTTGGCCAGGTCATGGCCGAGTACGTGCTCACGTACATGCTCGGTCACGAGCGTGAAGTGCTGGCGCGACTGGTCAGCCAGGTCGAGCGCAAGTGGGACAGTCGCCAAATCCAGAGCCTGGCGGGGCGCAGGGTGTTGATCGTCGGCACCGGTGATATCGGTCAAAGTGTCGCGCAGTTCCTCGTGCCGTTTGGCGTCGAACTGTATGGCGTTGCCAGCAGCGCACGGGAGCAGGCACCGTTTATCGAAGTCGGTTCGATGGCGGATTTGCCGCGGCTGGTCGGTGAAGTCGATTACGTGGTCAATCTGCTGCCGAACACGCCGGACACCCACGATGTCTACGACGCGGCGCTGTTCAAGCAATTCAAGCCGACCGGGTTGTTCATCAACGCCGGGCGCGGAGTGGCGGTGGTTGATGCGGATCTGGTGGATGCCTTGAAGGAAGGGCATCTGGCGGGTGCAGTGATCGATGTGTGCCGTCAGGAACCCTTGCCCCAGCGTCATCCGTTCTGGACGGCCTGGGGCCTGCTGCTGACCGGCCACAGCTCGGCCCCGACTTCGCCTTCGATGATGGTGAAGCTGTTTGTCGAGAACCTGCGGGCTTATGAGGCGGGAGAGGCGTTGCGCGGGGAAGTGGATTTCGATCGCGGGTATTGATTCGCCGCAATCAAAAATGTGGGAGCGGGCTTGCTCGCGAAAGCGTTGTGTCATTCAACATATCTTTGTCTGACACGGCCTCTTCGCGAGCAAGCCCGCTCCCACATTGGTTTTGCAGTGTGGCTTAGAGGGTGAAGTCACCTTCAGCCGCCAACTCGCTCAACGGACGACGCGGGCTGGGTTCTTCACGGGCTTGCAGATAATCCGCCAGGCTCGCCTTGTCCCCCAGCTTGCCCACCGCGACGGCGGCGTGCAGGGCGTAGCCTTCAGGAATGTTCAGCGCCTTGCGGGTCAGCTCCTGGTCGAAGCCGGCCATGCCGTGGGTGTGCCAGCCGCTCAGGCTCGCTTGCAAGGCCAGGTGGCCCCAGGCGGAACCGGTGTCGAAGGTGTGCCACAGGGCCGGGGTTTCTTCGGCGGCGCCAGGCACGGCGAAGGTGGTTTTCGAAATCACGATCACCAGGGCCGAAGCATGTTGCGCCCAGCTGCGGTTGAATTCGTTCAGCAGGCCCAGGTAACGCTCCCAGTTCGGCGTGTCGCGACGAGCGTAGAGAAAGCGCCAGGGTTGCGAGTTGTAGGCCGAGGGTGCCCAGCGGGCGGCTTCGAAGAAGCTCAGCAGGGTTTCCTCCGGAATCGTTTCGCCAGTGAAGGCGCGGGGCGACCAGCGATCGGTGAACTGAGGGTGAATGGCGTAATCGGCAACGCGTGGGTTGGCACTCATCAAGAGATTCCTGGCTACGTTTGAAAGTGGGAGCAACACAAAACCCTACTTGGCAGCGCGAAAACTGACAAGCCCGGTGTACCGACAGTCGCCAATGCTTGGCCCGCGGAGCTGCGGGCACTAGACTGGCGGCCTTTTCACCACCTGATGTCGATACTCGAACCATGGCCGCCAAAGTAGAACCGTTCTGGATACGCAAGACCCTTGATCAACTCGATCAAGAGGAATGGGAGTCGCTGTGCGACGGTTGTGGATTGTGCTGCCTGCAAAAGCTTGAAGACGAAGACGACAACAGCGTCTATTACACGCGCATCGCCTGCAAGTTGCTGGACCTGAAAACCTGCCAGTGCACGGACTATCCCAACCGCCGTGACTCGGTGCCGGACTGTATCCAGCTCACGCCGGGCAAGGCCGACGAATTCAAATGGCTGCCACCGACCTGCGGTTATCGCCTGGTCAGCGAAGGCAAGGACCTGCCGTTGTGGCATCACCTGGTGTGCGGTGATCGCGATGCCGTTCATCACGAGCGGATTTCCCAGTCCGGGCGCATGCTCGCCGAAGGCAGCGTGCCGGAAGATGATTGGGAAGATCATCTGATTTTCCGCGCAGGCTGATTGCCTGAGGTTCAACGTTTCACGAAGGAGTGTGTATGGCTGTGGGATGGCGGCAGGCGTGGATCCTTGGATTACTGGCCGTGAATTCGCCGACATGGGCTGCGAACAAGGTCAATCTGGATTACCACGTGCGCCTGTTGCCGCAGAGCGATCAGGCCGAAGTGCGCCTGACGCTCGCCCAGGGCTCGGCGGTACGCAGCCTGGATTTCGATCTTGGCGACGGCAGCCATTACAGCGATTTCAAGGCTGACGGCCAATGGCAATTGACCCCCGGCAAAGCGGCGCGCGGTGTCTGGCGTCCGGCTGCGGACAAGGCCAGCCTGACCTACCGCGTGAGTATCAGCCACGGGCGCAAGAGCGGCAGCTTTGACACGCGCATGACGCCAAGCTGGGCGTTGATGCGCGGCGACAATCTGGTGCCGGCTGCCAGACTCGATCAACAGGACGGCATCGAACTGGTTTCACGTCTTGAGTTCGAGCTGCCCGGTGGCTGGAAAAGCGTTGAAACCGCTTGGCCGCGAATCGGCCCGAATAAATTCCGTATCGATAACCCTTCCCGACTGTTCGACCGGCCTACCGGCTGGATGCTCGCAGGTGAGCTCGGCAGTCGCCGCACTCGTCTGGGCGAGACCGAAGTCACAGTCGCCTCGCCGCTGGGGCAGGGCATGCGCCGTATGGATGTGCTGACGCTGCTGACCTTCGTCTGGCCGCAAGTGCAGGCGCTGTATCCGCGACACCCGGGCAAACTGCTGATCGTCGGGGCCAATGATCCAATGTGGCGCGGCAGCCAGTCGGCGCACGAGTCGATCTACCTCAACAGTCGTCTGCCGGTGGTCAGCGAAAGCGGCACCAGTGCCTTGGTCCGTGAGTTGGCCCAGGTGTTCGGGCGCGTCAAAGGCACCAGGCGCAGTGACTGGATCAGTGAGGGCTTTGCTGAGTATTACGCCATCGAACTGGTGCGTCGGGCTGGCGGCATGAGCGATGAGCGCTACGAGAGCCTGCATCGCAAATTGGTCAAGATCAGCCAGAAAGTCACCACGCTGCGCGGTGAGCGGATCAGCTCGACGCAGGTGGCCAGGGCGGTGGTGTTGCTGCAGGAACTGGACCGCGAGATTCGCCTGAAAACCCACAACAAGCGTTCGCTGGATGATGTGTTGCGCGAGGCGATGCGGCTGGGGGAGATCGATACCCAGGGGTTTGTTCAGCTCAGCGAGAGCGTGATCGGTGGTTCTTCAAAAGTGCTCAGTACCGAGTTGATTCAGTAACACCGCCATTCGCGAGCAAGCCCGCTCCCACATTTGATCTGTGCCAGGCACAAAACCAATGTGGGAGCGGGCTTGCTCGCGAAGAGGCCAGTTGCTTCAGCGCAAATCCAGGATCAAACCCCGGCTTTCGGCGACTTCAAGGAATCATTGCCGGTAACGGTTGCGGTTTTGGTCGCCGCCTCGGCATTGGCCTTCAGCGTCTTCAACTCTTCACCCGCCCGCTGAATTTTCGCCCGCACGTTGTTCATGTCCTGACGGCTTTTCTCCAGCAGGCTTTTCGCCGAGCTGTGGCCGGTAATTCCACGCGCCAGGGCCACGCCGCCGATGGCCACCTGGATCAGGCCAAAGATCCCGCCACGCCGCAGTCCCTTGCCCACCATCACCACGCCGCCAGCCAGGGAGCCAATGCGTTCCCAGCCCTGCACGTTTTGCTCGGAAGGGCTCTGGAACGGGGTGGATTCGATACGCTCGACGGGTTTGAGTTCGCTCATGGTCTGTCTCCAGGCTTCAGTGATCGATAGTCAAACTGACAGCCTGGGCGGGCAGCTCGTTCAATCGGATGTGTGGCGATTCAGCGGAATTTTGGTCCGGAGCGGGTATTGAGCCCCTTGGACATGCGGTCGTAGAGCACGACGTTGACCGTGGCGGCCAGGTTCATGCAACCGGTGGTCGGAATGTAGACCACGTCTTCGCACCAGTCGCGAATCTCTTTATCCAGCGATCCGTCTTCCGGGCCGAAGATGTAGAGCGCGCGATCCGGGTGGGTGTATTCCGGCAACGGGCGGGCGCCCTCGACCAGTTCCACGGCGACGGGCACACAATTGAGGGGCAGAATTTTCTTCAGGTCGTCGATGCCGATCAGCGGGATGTCGTAGTGCACGCGCTTGGTATCGGTGACGAAGTCGGCGGCGCGCTCATAGCGCTTGCCGGTGTAGAACACCGACGCCACGCCATAACAGCCAGCGGCGCGCATCACCGAACCGACGTTCTCCGGTGATTTGGGGTTATACAAACCAATGCAGCTGTACCGTTTGTCTGCCACGAGCGGGGTGCCTTTCGGGAAAAAAGCGGGATTATACGGGGATTGGGCGGCAGCGGTCAGTTTGGAGATTGGCGGTGGCAGGGCTATTGCCATCGCGAGCAAGCTCGCTCCCACATTTGATCTGTGTCGTTCACAAAATCAACTGTAGGAGCGAGCTTGCTCGCGATGAGGCCGGATCAGGCGCTGAAAATCTTCAGTCTTCTTTCTTCATCAACCCCGCCAACGCCGCAAACGGATTGTGCGTGGCCTTGGCGATTTTCGGCGTGCTCAGCGAGCCTTCGTCGAAATACTGCTGGTCGGTATACCGCGAGTGTTCGTTATCGTGGCAGTACAGACACAACAACTCCCAGTTCGAGCCGTCCTGCGGGTTGTTGTCGTGGTTGTGGTCGCGGTGGTGCACGGTCAGTTCGCTCAGGCGCTTGCCGGAGAACTCACGGGCGCAGCGGCCACAGACGTGCGGGTACATCTTCAGGGCCTTGTCGCGGTAGCCCATTTCCTTGTCGCGCTGGTTGTCGGCGAGGATGCGATCCAGCTTCGAGGTGTTGGTCGGGGTGGACGAACTCATGGGTTCACCTTTGTAGAAAGACTAATGACGGTTATAGGGTGAAGTTTAGCCTAGCCCTTGAGCTTCTCGGCAATCCAGATGGTGTGGCGGGTGCCCTTGTTGCCGTGGGCGAAGACCTGCACTTCCTCGGCCTTGAAACCCGCCTTTTTCAGTTTGTTGGAAAACTGCCGGTCAGCGCTGGCCGACCAGACGGCCAACACGCCTTTTGGTCTCAGGGCCTTGGCGCAGGCACTGAGGCCTGCGGCGGAGTAAAGCCAGCTGTTGGCTTTCTGAGTCAGGCCTTCGGGACCGTTGTCGACGTCGAGCATGATGGCATCGAAACCCTGGGGCTCGGCCTGCAGGACTTTGGCCACGTCTTCCATGCGAATCACGGTCCGCGGGTCTTGAAGCGGGTTTCCGGCTTTCTCGCCGAGTGGCCCGCGATTCCACTCCACGACGCCAGGCACTAATTCAGCGACCACCACTTCGGCAGTCTTGCCCAGGTGCCTGAGCGCCGAAGCGAGGGTGAAACCCATGCCCAGGCCGCCGATGAGCACCCGTGAACCCGGTCGGCCGGCGACCTTGCGACACGGGATCTCGGCCAGGGCATCTTCGGAGCCGTGCATGCGCGTGTTCATCAATTGTCCGCCGTCGCCGCCCTGGATTTTGATGACAAAATCCTCGCCGTATTCGAACAGGCACAGGGCGCCGCCGTTTTCAGGGATGGGGGTGGTGTCCAGCAGAACGAAACGTTTCATGGGGCTCACTTGAAGAAAATTGGCAGAACTCGGGAGGGCAAACAGACGCAGTTGGGAGTAGCCTGTTTATGACGACAAGGCCAACGGAGCCATTGATGAAGCGCACCATTCTAACGGTCATTGCCCTGGCCGCGCTCTCGATAACTGCAGTGCAGGCGCAACAGCTGCAATCGATTCCCGTAAGCCCCGCGCCGATACCCGGTTCGCCCGGCACCGCGACGCCCACGCCGTACCCGCAAATCAGCCCGGCGCCTTTGCCTAAAGTCGGCCCCGGCAGTAGCGGTCCGCCGTTGGTGCCGATTGAAATGCCCAGCCCGCCGATCAAGGACCAGCCGATACCGGGCCTGGAGCCCAATCCGCCGAAAACCAAATCGCCGGGCGGCTAGACCTGCTGCGAAAGCAGTTGACCGTCGGCCATGCGCAAGCGTTTGGAGAGGGACACGGCGAGGGCGCGGATGATCTTGGCGGCGATTTTCGGTGCGTCGTTGAGCATCTTTTCCAGCGAGTCCTTGCCCAGGTTGAGCAACTGGCAGTTGCTTGCGGCCACGCAACTGGCCGAGCGCCGTTCGCCGTCGAGCACGGCCATTTCACCGAACGAGCGGCCGCTGCGCAACGTGGCGATGGTGACTCGCTGCCCGTCAGCGTTGGTTTTCTGCACCGCCACCTGACCGGTATGGATGATGCACATGAAACTGCCGGCATCGCCCTCCTGGAAAATTTCCTCGCCCTGGGCAATGGTGCTGATACTGAAGTAGCCCGAAGCCGCGGCGAAGTCGGCTGGCTGCAGTTGATTGAACAGGCCGCAATCCATCAGCCAGTCGCGAATTTCGTTGTTCAGAAAGGTTGGTTCAGACATGTCGTCACGGTCTTTTTTGTGATTGTTGCTGACTTGAATTCACCGCAAATCCCTTGTGGGAGCGGGCTTGCTCGCGAAGGGGCCGTAACATTCAGCAGAGATGTTGACTGACACACCGCCTTCGCGAGCAAGCCCGCTCCCACAGGGGTTTTGTGTTGTATCGGCTGCCGGTGTACGCAATTAAGACCGGCACACCGCGCCAGGTTCCTCAGGCCATGCCCAAAACCTTGAACAAAAATGCATATTCGAGTGCTACGTCACGCAATCCCTGGTATCGCCCGCTCATCCCGCCATGCCCGGCACCCAATTCAGTCTTGAGCAGCAGGGGATTGCTGTCGGTCTTGGTCGCGCGCAATTTCGCCACCCACTTGGCTGCTTCCCAATACTGCACGCGGCTGTCGTTGTAACCGGCGATCACCAGGGTTGCCGGATAAGCTTGCGCGGTGACATTTTCATACGGGGCGTAGGCCTTGATCCGATCATGGACGTCCGGCTCTTCAGGGTTGCCCCACTCGTCGTACTCCGTCACGGTCAATGGCAGATCAGGGTCGAGCATGGTGTTGAGTACGTCGACGAACGGCACTTCGGCGATGGCGGCGCCAAACAGCTCCGGCCGTTGGTTGAGCACCGCGCCGATCAGCAAGCCACCGGCGCTGCCGCCACTGATAGCCAACTGCGGTGCAGTGGTGAAGCCTTGGGCGATCAGGTGTTCAGCGCAGGCGATAAAGTCGCTGAAGGTGTTGTGCTTGTGCTCCTGCTTGCCGGCGCGATACCAGGCTTCCCCCAGTTCGCCGCCGCCACGCACGTGGGCAATGGCAAACGCCATGCCGCGATCCAGCAGACTCAGGCGCGCGTGGGAAAACCACGGGTCGAGGCTTTCGCCGTAGGCACCATAGCCGTAGAGGTACAGCGGCACGGGTTTGCCCAGGTCTGCGCGCTTGATCACCAGGCTGATGGGCACTTGCGTGCCGTCCGGCGCAGTGGCCCACAGGCGTTGGCTGACGTAGGCGTCGGCATCGAACGGGCCGAGCACCGGGGTTTGCTTGAGGACTTTCTGCTCGCCGGTCGCCAGTTCAAGCTGACGGATTTGCGCCGGACGGTTCAACGCTTCGTAGCGCAGGCGAATCCGGTTGCTTTCGAACTCCAGGCTGTTTTGCACGTGCAGGCTGTAGGCCGCATCCGGCAGTTGCACACGATAAGGCGCCAGGCTTTGTGGGTGAACTTCAATGACCGGCAAGCCGCCAACCCGCAGGCTCAGGGTCATGGCCCCGGTGTTAAGGCTGATGCCGTCGATCATCACCGTGTCGCTGTGGGGGATCAGGTTCTGCCAGTCGGCTTCGGTGGGCGCGGCGCCGGTATCGACGGCCGTGTACAAGGCGAAATTGATGCCGTCACGGTTGCTGCGAATGAACCAGGTCCATTGACCGTCGAGTACGCCGTGGTCGACGTCGTACTCATGCTCCTCGACCCGTGGCGCGATGCAGGCAAAGGCGTGCTGCGGTTGGTTGGCGTCAAGCACCCAGGCTTCGCTGGTGGTCTTGCTGCCCACGGACAGCAGCAATTGCTGCTCGGAGCTTGAACGGTAGCAATGCATGAAGAAGCGCCCGTCCGGCTCATGGAACACTTCTTCGGCCGCCGTGCCGTCCAGTCGATAGCGATACAGCTTGTGCGGACGATGGGTGTCATCCAGTTCGCCAAAGAATAGCGTCAGGCTATCGTTGGCCCAGGTCATGCTGCCGTCGCAGTCCTGGAATTCCAGCTCGCTGACACGGCCGTCGGACAATTCCTTCACGAACAGCGTGTAAATCTCCTCGCCGCTGGAGTCGATGCTGTAGGCCAGACGCTGGTGGTCCGGGCTGATACTGAACGCCCCGAGCGAAAAGAAACCACCCTTGGCCAGTTCGTTGGGGTCCAGCAGCAGTTGTTCGCGGCTTTCGTCGAGGGTCAGGCTGTCATCGGCCGGACGCGGGCAGCGGTAGTGCCTGGCGTACTCATCGCCTGCCGTGGTGCGGGTGTAATACAGATAGGGGCCCCACGGCGAGGGCAGGGACAGATCGGTCTCGAGAATCCGCCCCTTGATCTCTTGGAACAGGGTTTCGCGCAATGCGGCCTGGTCGGCGGTTTGCGCTTGCTGATAGCTGTTTTCGGCTTTCAGGTAGTCGAGCACTGCCTCGGTGTCGCGCTCTTGCAGCCAGGCATACGGGTCGGAGCCTTCAGCCTTGTGGGCAATCGGAGCGTCGTGAATGTTGGCGGATAGGGGCATGAAGGGCTCTCGAGCAGTGTACGGAATAGGGGCTTGGCAACCTGTGGGAGCGGGCTTGCTCGCGAAGGCGTTGGGTCAGTCAATATCATTGTTGAATGATAAGCCGCATTCGCGAGCAAGCCCGCTCCCACATGGATAGCGCCCAACAGTCAGGCATTGATGCAGCCTGATGGGCGAAAAGCCGTTATCATAAGCGCCTCTTTGCCTGCCTTGCCATGGACACCATGACCGAGAACGACTATCTGATCGCTTGGGGCCTCTACGCCTTCGCCGCTTTGGGCTGCCTGTTGGTGTGGATGCGCTTGACCCGCTGGATGTGGCGTTGGCTGCGTGAGCCGCTACGGCTGGCGATGTTCGTGCTGCTGTTCAGCCCGACCATCATCGACCCGGTCAAGGACAAAGTCGCACCGGCTCTCGCCATTACCGCGCTCGACCTGCTGTTCAAGGTCGGCAACAACGCCTGGCGGGCGATTTCCGATCTGTTCATGTACGGCATGATCGCGTTCGGCTTCTATCTGGTGCTGGTGGCGATCCGTTTCCCCATCGAGCGCGCCTCCAATGCCCGCAGGGAACAGGCTGCCGCCGCCAAAGCCGCCGTCCGTGCCGACGAGCCCGAGGACGATCAACCGTTCGGCGGTGCCGGCGATGATCGTTACGGTCGTCCGCCCGTGCCGAGCAGCCCTCAGCGGATGCGAGTCGAACCCCGTCTGTAACCTTGCCCCTGCGATTGAGCGAGAGTCCGAGCATGTGTGAGTTATTGGGCATGAGCGCCAATGTCCCGACCGATATCGTGTTCAGCTTCACCGGGCTGATGCAGCGCGGCGGACGCACCGGCCCGCACCGCGATGGCTGGGGCATTGCCTTCTATGAAGGCCGTGGACTGCGGCTGTTCCAGGACCCGGCGGCGAGCTGCGAGTCGGAGGTCGCGAACCTGGTGCAGCGCTATCCGATCAAGAGCGAAGTGGTGATCGGGCACATCCGCCAGGCCAACGTCGGCAAGGTCTCCCTGTCCAACACGCATCCGTTCGTCCGTGAGCTGTGGGGGCGCAACTGGTGTTTCGCCCATAACGGCCAGTTGGCGGACTTCCAGCCAGTGGCCAGTTTCTATCGCCCGGTCGGCGATACCGACAGCGAAGCGGCTTTCTGCGATTTGCTCAACCGTGTGCGTGCGGCGTTCCCCGAGCCGGTCGAGGTCGAAGAGCTGCTGCCTGACCTGGTGGCAGCGTGCGCCGAATACCGCAGCAAAGGCGTGTTCAACTGCCTGCTCAGCGACGGTGACTGGCTGTTCTGCTATTGCTCGACCAAGCTGGCGCAAATCACCCGTCGTGCACCGTTTGGCCCGGCGCGCTTGAAAGATGTCGACGTGATCGTCGACTTTCAGGCCGAAACCACGCCTAACGATGTGGTGACCGTCATTGCCACCGAACCCCTGACCGAAAACGAAACCTGGACCCGTTACGAACCGGGTCAATGGAGCCTGTGGCGACGCGGCGAATGCGTCAGCCAGGGCCAGACCGAATAAGGACTCCTTGCATGTTGCTCAGTTATCTACGGCTGGTGTTGTTTGCGGCGGGCCTGTTGATCGGTGTCCAGGTACCGGGCTTCATCAGCGATTACGCCAAACGGGTCGAGGCGCACCTGATCGAGGCGCAGGCCAGTCTGAGCGGCTTCCAGAACACCGCCAATCAGTTCTTCAAGGGTGACATGCAGGCTCTGGTCGCGCATTACCGCGCCAGCGAAGACCCGATCTTTCGCAGCGACGCCGACAGCCTGGGCAACCTGCTGACCCGTCAGGTGGCGCTGGACAAGCAATTCCAGGCGATGCAGGGCCCGTGGTACATCCGCTTCCTGCAAGTGGTGCTGGCCGCCGATCCGGATATCCGCAAGGAAACCTGGAATGGCTACAGCTACCAGATCCTGTTGACGCCCGAAGCGATGGTCTGGGGCATGAGCGGCGCCTTGCTGCTGTCGTTCGGGATCGAGTGCCTGTTCCGACTGATCGACTGGGTGGTACTGGGCGGCAAGCGTCTGCGCCAGAGCCGGCCGATCGAAGAGCGGGATTTGCGCGGTTTGTAACCCCGTCGAACGTCAAGGAGCCGGCAAGCCGGCTCCTCGGTTGATTACCAATCTATCGAATAGCTCATGCTCAAGGTACGGCCTTCGGCGTTGGGGTATGGCGCTTTGGCGTTGGCCTGGGCGAACAGGTTGACGTACGTGCGGTTGGTCAGGTTGTACACCCCGCCTTCCAGGCGACCGACCGGCAAGTACACGGAGCCGAGCAGGTCCACCAGCGTATAGCCTTCGATGTCGCGCCCGTTGTTGTCCTTGGCCGCAGCGTCGTAACTGGACAGGTGCATGCCTTGCAGACGCAGGCTGTAGTCGTCTTCGGTGTAGCCGACGAACAGCGTGGTTTTGGCCGGTGAAATGCGTGTTGCCGGCAGATCGATCCATTTCCCGTTCTGCTGGGTCTCGCCCTTGGCCCAGGCATAGGTACCACCCACCGACCAGTGATCGGTTGCGCGGTAGGTCAGGCTGTTTTCGATGCCGCGAACCCGCTCCTTCTGATTGATCAGACGCAAGACACGGCTATTGGCATCGTAGAACTGGGTCACGTCCGAGGTGTTTTCATAGACGGTAACGTCGGCTTGCCACCGGTCCCAGTCACCGCGCCAGCCCAGCTCATAGCTGTCGACCTTGATGGCCTGGGCGTTGAGGCTCTGGATGTCGAAGGTGCTGCTCACGTCACGCAGGAAGCGCTGGATGTCCGGCAGCGAAAAGCCCTGGCTGTAATTGGCGAAGACGTCCTGATGTTCACTCAGGTGATAGACCGCGCCCAGGTTATAGAGCGTGGCGTCGTATTTGAGGGTGTCACCGGGCAGGATGGCGCGTACGCCGGTCTGCACGATCTGACCGTAGGCGATGCTGTCGGAGACCTCGCTTTCGATCCATTCGCGGCGCACACCGCCACGCAGGGTCCAGTCTCCGATATCCCAGGACATCTGCCCGAACAGCGCCTTGGTGGTGGTTTCGATATCCGGGCCCATCTCGTAGGTGGTGCCGGTCTTGGTGTAGGTCAGCCCTTTGAGGGTGTATTGGTCACCGCGTTGGCGGGAGCGTTCGTGATCATAGTCGGCGCCCCAGACCAGGTTGCCTGTGGCGCTGCCGATGGCCGGCAACGGCGTGTCGATGGCCGCACGCAGGCCGTAGACATCCTGCACGCTGTTATTGTCGGCGATCCCGGCCTTGCCTCGCGACAGGTCCGGGAAGAACAACGCGTCGACCCGGCGCCAGTAACTTTCCAGTTGCAGGCCCTGGCCGTAGAAGTCGTTGTCGGTGTAGTTGAGGTTGGCCGCCTGGTTATGGGTATAGGGTTGGTCATCAAGTTTCAGCCCTTGGACCGCCACGGCTTGCTGCGAGTTTTTCGGGTCTTTGGTGTAGCCGGTGTCCTGCTGGTCCTTGTAGTCCTGCAGCGACAGGCTGAGTTTTTTGTCTGCATCCAGTTCGTAACCGAAACGACCTTGCAGGTCATAGGTTTCGGTGTCCATGTTGCTGCCCTGGGATGTGTCCTGAGGGATGCGGTTGCCGTTGCCGTCGTACTGATCGTTGCGCTGGGTCAGGTCGGCGGACACGTACCAGTCCAGGGCATCCTTGCGCCCGGTCGCACTCTGAAAGGCCTCGTAGGCGAAACCCTTGCTGTTGAGGTTGTTGCCGCTGGTCAGGCCCAGTTTGCTGCTGTAGGCAAGGTCCTGACCCTGATTGCGCTTGGTGATGATGTTGATGATGCCGCCTGAGGCACCGGCACCGTAAATGCTGCTGGCGCCGGAAACCACCTCGATGCGTTCGATACTGGCCGGCGCGATGCTGTTGAGCTGGCGGAAGTTGTCACGCGTGGCGTTCTGCGACACGCCGTCGATCAACACCAGCATGTTGCGCCCGCGCAGGGTCTGGCCGAAGTTGCTCATCCCGCCGCTGGACGGCGCCAGGCCGGGAACCAGTTGCCCCAGAATGTCGGAGACCCGACGCCCTGCGCCACTCTGCTCGCGGATCTGTTGCTCGTCGATCACCTGGACCGAGCCAGGAATCGAGGCAATGCTCGCTTCGCTGCGAGTCGCGGAAACGACGGTGGCTTGCATGTTCAATGTGCCGGGTTGCTGATCGCTGTCCTCGGCCCAGGTCTGGACGCTGACGGAGCCGAGCAGCGGAATCAGCAAGGAAAGTTTGGTTCGGGTCATGAGGTGGTCTTTTTTTAGTCGTGATAAGTGTGGCTAGGCAAATTTGCGGGGGCGGATGTGGAGGTGAATGAGCGCACCCGGCGGATCCCGAGGGCAAAACCCTGCTGGCTTGAAAACACGGTGTTGGCGATCAGTGCCTAGGTGATGGGGGACAGTGCGCCTTGCCAGATGCCCCGGAGACGAGAACCCCCAGCCATTCGTAAGCCAGTGCCGTGGCCGCCAGTGTCAAGGCGCAGAGCCAGGCAACGCTCTCGATGAGACGCAAGATGTAAGCGGGATCAGACGCTGGAAGCGGCGCAGCGCGGCGGGCGCCGGTGCATAGCTCAAATGGTCGGGGGTGATGCGGCGAGACTGGAAGGCCTGAGTGCCGAAGGCTTCGTTCCAGTGTGAGAGCAGTTGCTGCTGTCTTTGCGTGAAAGCGCGCATCAAGTCCGATTCCTTCTGGACAGTGGTTTAGCTGAATGCGCGCAGAGAATACATTTTCAAAATATTAATGCAAATGATAGTAATTGCTTGTTGTGCTGTGGGGCGCTCCTTTTCAGAGGCTGGCCAGGGGTTTGCTCAAGACCATGTAGTGCTCGCCTACCTTCTGCGCATACCGCTCCACCACGTGCTGGCACAACGTCACAATCTCCTCGACCCACTCCGCGCCGACCCGCCATGACACCACCACCTGCAGGTTGGGCGGGCGTTGATCGATGGCCAGCAAGGTCAATTCCCCCCGCTCCAGTTCCTCGGCCACCAGCACCGGTGGCAATGCGCCGATGCCGAAGCCGTCGCGCAACAAACGGGTGATGGCCGACACCGAGTTCACGCAGTTCAGTCGCGGTGTCATGACGCCATTGGCCTGCATCAGCGCCAGCACTTCCTGATGCGGATGGGAGTTTTTCGAGTAAGTGATAATCCGCTCACGCGCCAGTTCGGCGACGTTCGTGTAATTTCGGTTGTAGATCGAGTTGCTGGCGACGATCCAGCCCATGGGGTGGCTGGCCAGTTCCAGGCTGCGCACGCTTTCCTGGCGCAGCAGGTCGGTTTGCAGGATCACATCGAGAAAGCCTTTTTGCAGCTGATCGCAGAGGTTGAGCGAGGTATCGGCCACCAGTTCGATTTCCACCAGCGGGTAGTGATCGGTCATCTGCGCCACCAACGGGCTGAGCCAGGTATGGATCACCGTGTCCATCACGCCGATGCGCACCCGTCCGGCCTTGCTCGAGCGGGTCTCGATCGACTGTTTGAGCGCCTGCATGGTGTCCATCATCTGCTCGGCGTAATCGAGCACCTTGAGGCCTTCGGGCGTCAGGCTCACGCCGCGCGAATCCCGCAGAAACAGCTTTACCCCCAGCTCGCTTTCAAGCACTGCGATGCGGCTGGAAATCGAGGCCTGAGTGGTGAAGAGTTTGTCGGCGGTCAGGCGGAAACTCTTGAGTCGGGCGACCCAGACAAAGGTCTCGAGAAACTTCAGGTTCATGGGATAAAGATTTCTTATGTCTAAGGCGGGTTTTTATTAGTTGGACGCAGCAGGGGCGCCCGTCCAAAAATCGGCGCATCCGGTTCCCACGATAGGCGTCGTCGGGGCTCAGAACAATACCAATAAAATCAGCGCGGAGATTTGCCATGAGTGCGCCCGACACCACCGCCATTCCGAAAGCCTCGGCCCGTCCGGGACCTTTCGACTGGTATCGCAACATCAATCAGCAGGAACGCCGCACCTTCTGGAGCTGCAAGATCGGCTATGGCCTGGACGGCATGGACACCCAGATGCTCAGCTTTGTGGTGCCAACCCTGATTGCCATGTGGGGCATCACCACCGGCCAGGCCGGGCTGATTCACACCAGCACGCTGATCGCTTCGGCCATCGGCGGCTGGGTAGCGGGGATTCTCTCCGACCGCATCGGTCGTGTGCGCACCTTGCAATTGACTGTGTTGTGGTTTGCCTTCTTCACCTTCCTCTGCGGCTTTGCCCAGAGCTACGAGCAACTGCTGATTGCACGGACCCTGATGGGCTTCGGTTTCGGCGGCGAGTGGACGGCCGGCGCGGTGCTGATCGGTGAAGTCATTCGAGCCAAGGACCGTGGCAAGGCCGTGGGCATGGTGCAGTCCGGCTGGGCGCTGGGTTGGGGGCTGACCGCGATTCTGTATGCGCTGCTGTTCTCGGTATTGCCACCGGAAGACGCCTGGCGTGCGCTGTTCATCCTCGGCATCGTGCCGGCAATATTCGTGATTTTCGTCCGCCGCCTGGTCAAGGACCCGGAAATCTATCGTGAAGCCAAAGCCAGGCAGGAGCCGAGCAACCCGTCGAAGTTCTACGAGATTTTCGCCCCCGGCATGCTCTTCACCACGATTCGCGCTTCGTTGCTGACCACCGGCGCCCTGGGCGGCTACTACGCGATCACGTCCTGGTTGCCGACTTTCCTGAAGAACGAGCGTGGTTTGAGCGTACTCAATACCAGCGGTTATCTGGCGATGGTGATCGTCGGGTCCTACGTGGGTTATGTCATCAGCGCCTATTTGACCGACATCCTCGGACGTAAAAAGAACTTCATCCTGTTCGCCGTCGGCTCGTTCACCATTGTGTTGCTGTACACGCAACTGCCGGTCAGCAACGGCGTGATGCTGTGGCTGGGCTTTCCGCTGGGCTTCTTTGCCTCCGGGATCTTCAGTGGCATGGGTGCATTCCTGACCGAGTTGTTCCCCACGCGCATTCGCGGTTCGGGCCAGGGTTTTTGCTACAACATCGGACGGGCGCTGGCGGCGTTGTTTCCACTGTTGATTGGCCTGCTCAGCCAGACCGTGCCGCTGAGTGTAGGCATCGGTGCCTTTGCGGCGGTTTCCTACGGCGTGGTGATCCTCGCGGCCTTGAGTTTGCCGGAAACCCGTGGCAAGCAACTCGACGCCCAGTAACTGATAACCTGCGGGGCTGTCTTACGGATATGTCCCGCAGCTGAAAAGAATAAAGCCTACAGGAGTGTTCAGTGTGAGCCGCCTGCTATTGAACTGCGACATCGGCGAGAGTTTCGGCAGCTGGACCATGGGTCTGGACGCGGAAATCATGCCCTTCATCGATTGCGCCAACATCGCCTGCGGTTTTCACGCCGGCGACCCGAGCATCATGCGCAAGACCGTCAGCCTGGCCCTCAGCCACGGTGTGCAAGTTGGCGCGCATCCGGCCTATCAGGACCTGGTGGGGTTCGGTCGCCGCTCCATGGCCTATGCCCCCCAGGAACTTCAAGACATTCTGCATTACCAGATCGGCGCCCTCGACGGCATCTGCCGGGCCCAGGGCGGTCGTGTCAGTTACGTCAAACCCCATGGCGCGATGTACAACGACATGATGGCCAACCCGGCACAACTGCGCGCGGTGCTGCAAGCGGTAGCGTCCTATGATCGCAACCTGCCGTTGATGTTGATGGCCACCCGCGACAACAGCGCCGCCCAACAACTGGGCGATGAATACGGCGTGACCCTGTGGTTCGAGGCTTTTGCCGACCGCGCTTATGACAGCGCCGGCAGGCTGGTGTCGCGACAACTGCCGGGAGCGGTGCATCACGATCCGGAAAAAATCATCGAGCAGGCGCTGACCATTGCCCGTGGCGATCCGCTCACCGCCAGCGATGGCAGCGCCCTGCATTTGCAGGCCAACACTCTTTGCGTGCACGGCGACAACGCCAGTTCGGTCGCTGCCGTGCAACGCATCCGTGAAGCCTTGAACCGGCAGAGCGCGTCATGAAGCTGCGGGTGGAAGTGGTGGCGCTGGATTGCCTGATGGTGCGCCTGTTCGATGAAATTGCCGAAACCAACATGCCGTGGATGCTGGCGGCCAGTGAAAGTCTGCGCACGGCATTCGCCGGGCATCTGATTGATCTGGTGCCGTCCTACACCACCTTGATGGTGCATTACGACTTGACCGCGCTGAGTCCCGCCCAGGCCAGGGAGTTGATTGCCCAGGCACTGATCGATCTGTCGCCCAATGCGCGTACGCGCGGTACCTGCCATGTGTTGCCGGTGTGGTACGACTTGAGCGTCGGTCCGGAATTGAGCCTGTTGTCGCAACGCAGCGGGTTGGCGGTGGAGGAGGTGATCCGTCGTCACTGCGAGCGTGAATATCAGGTGTTTGCCCTGGGCTTTGCGCCGGGCTTCGCTTTCATGGGGCTGGTGGAAGAGGTGCTCGCCGCGCCGCGTCTGAACACGCCCCGCAAGAAAGTCGCCGCCGGCAGTGTCGGCATCGCCGAACGGCAAACGGCGGCCTACCCGGTGGTGTCGCCGGGGGGCTGGAACCTGATCGGCCGCACGCCGGCTAAATTGTTCGATCGCAACCGTGACGGCTACAGCCTGATGCAACCCGGTGACACCGTACGGTTTGAAGCAATCGGCCATGCCGAATTCATTAACCTGGGCGGTGACGATACGCCACTGGAGGCCCAGGCATGAGCCGTCTGACCATTGAAGCGAGTACGGCGCTGTGCCTGTTGCAGGATGCCGGTCGATTTGGCGTGCGGCATCTGGGCGTGACCCAGGGCGGAGCCGCCGATTGGCGTTCGATGTCCTGGGCCAACTGGCTGTTGGGCAACGGACTGGATGCGCCGGTAATCGAAATCACCCTTGGCGGATTCACCATCGTGGCCGAGGAAGATTGCGTGCTGGCCTTGGCCGGAGCGGATCTTGGCGCGCAGGTGGACGGCGAAGCGCTGGCGCCATGGCGCAGTTTCAGGTTGCACAAAGGTCAGCGTTTGCAATTCACCCGGCCGCTACTCGGCGCCCGGGCCTATCTGGCGGCGCCGGGTGGGTTTGATGCACCGAAAGTGCTGGGCAGCAGCGCGACGGTGGTCCGTGAAGAACTGGGTGGCCTGGACGGAATGGGCCATGCGCTGGGTAAAGGCGCGTCCTTGAGCTACTCGGGGAACTCGCTGGTATTGCTGCGGGAGTTGCCAAGCCAATGCGTGCCGGATTTCACCGGCGAGCCATTGCTGGATCTGGTGCTTGGTGCGCAGATTGGCGAGTTCAGCGGGCAGAGTCTGTTCGATGCGTTCAACAGCGTGTGGAGTCTTGACAGCCGAGCCGACCGGATGGGCATTCGCCTGTTGGGCACGGCGCTGCAGTACCAGGGCAAACCGATGATTTCCGAAGGTATTCCGTTGGGGGCGGTGCAAGTGCCGCCTGACGGGCAGCCGATTGTGTTGCTCAATGATCGACAGACCATCGGTGGTTATCCGCGATTGGGGGCGTTGACACCGTTGGCACTGGCGCGGCTTGCGCAGTGCCTGCCGGGGGCGCGGGTGCGGTTGCGGCCGGTGGTGCAGGATGTGGCGCATCGAGAACAGGTCGAGTATTTGCGGCGCTTTTTGAAAGGCTAAAAGCTTCGCGAGCAAGCCCGCTCCCACATTGGATCTTTGTCGTACACAAAACCAATGTGGGAGCGGGCTTGCTCGCGAAGAGGCCTTCACAGGCGACGAATTTCTACTTGGACAGAAACCGCATCCCTTCCTCCAACCCGCGAAGGGTCAGCGGATACATCTGGTCCTCAATCAAGTCCCGCACGATGTTGGTCGAAGAGGTATAGCCCCACGTGTCCTTCGGATACGGGTTGATCCAGATGAGTTTCTTGTACTTCTCCTTGAACCGCTGCATCCACACGTAACCGGCTTCTTCGTTCCAGTGCTCGACGCTGCCGCCCGCCTGGGTGATTTCATAGGGCGCCATGGCGGCGTCACCGATGAAGATCACTTTGTAGTCGGCGCCGTACTTGTGCAGCAGATCCATGGTCGAAGTACGCTCGGAGGTGCGGCGCATGTTGTTCTTCCACACGGATTCATAAATGAAGTTGTGGAAGTAGAAGTATTCCAGATGCTTGAACTCGGTCTTGCAGGCCGAGAACAGCTCCTCGCAAATCTTCACATGGGCGTCCATCGAGCCGCCGATGTCGAACAGCAACAACAGCTTGACGGTGTTACGCCGCTCCGGCCGCATCTGGATGTTCAGCAGGCCGGCATCCTTGGCGGTATGGTCGATGGTGCCGTCGATGTCCAGTTCTTCGGCCGCGCCCTGTCGGGCAAACTTGCGCAAGCGCCGCAGGGCGACCTTGATGTTGCGGGTGCCCAGTTCGACCGAATCGTCAAGGTTCTTGTATTCGCGCTGGTCCCAGACCTTGACCGCCTTGCCCTGGCGCTTGCCGGCATCGCCGACCCGAATGCCTTCCGGGTTGAAACCGCCGGAACCGAACGGGCTGGTGCCACCGGTGCCGATCCACTTGTTGCCACCGGCGTGGCGTTCCTTCTGTTCTTCCAGACGTTTCTTGAACTCTTCGATCAGCTTGTCCAGGCCACCCAGGGACTGGATCGCCGCCCGCTCTTCGTCGGTCAGCGAACGCTCGAATTCCTTGCGCAGCCAGTCTTCGGGAATCAAGGCCTGCAAATGGTCGTCGAGTTTTTCAAGGCCATTGAAGTAGGCGCCGAAGGCCCGGTCGAACTTGTCGAAATGCTTTTCGTCCTTCACCAGGATCGCCCGGGACAGGTAATAGAACTCGTCCATGTCGGCGAAGGTCACGCGCTGTTTCAGCGCGTTGATCAGGTCCAGCAGCTCACGCACCGAGACCGGCACCTTGGCTGCACGCATTTCATTGAACAGGTTGAGCAACATGGCATTGACCCTTATCGGCTGCCGCGACGGCTCATGAACGCCAGACGCTCCAGCAGTTGCACGTCCTGTTCGTTCTTGACCAGCGCACCGGCCAGCGGCGGGATGGCCTTGGTCGGATCACGCTCGCGCAGTACCGCTTCGCCGATGTTGTCGGCCATCAACAGCTTCAGCCAGTCCACCAGCTCGGAGGTCGAAGGCTTCTTCTTCAGGCCCGGCACCTTGCGTACGTCGAAGAACACGTCCAGCGCTTCGCTGACCAGGTCTTTCTTGATGTCCGGGTAGTGCACGTCGACGATCCGCTGCATCGTCACGCGATCCGGGAAAGCGATGTAGTGGAAGAAGCAGCGGCGCAGGAACGCATCCGGCAGCTCTTTTTCGTTGTTGGAGGTAATGATGATAATCGGGCGTTTCTTCGCCTTGATGGTCTCGTCGATCTCGTAAACGTAGAACTCCATCTTGTCGAGTTCTTGCAGCAAGTCGTTCGGGAATTCGATGTCGGCCTTGTCGATTTCGTCGATCAGCAGGATGACCCGTTCTTCGGATTCGAAGGCTTCCCAGAGCTTGCCCTTTTTCAGGTAGTTGCGAACGTCGTGGACCTTTTCCGTGCCGAGCTGCGAATCGCGCAGGCGGCTGACCGCGTCGTACTCGTACAGGCCCTGGTGGGCCTTGGTGGTGGATTTGATGTGCCAGGTGATCAGCTTGGCGCCAAAGGATTCGGCCAGTTGCTCGGCGAGCATGGTCTTGCCGGTGCCCGGTTCGCCCTTGACCAGCAACGGCCGCTCCAGGGTGATGGCGGCGTTGACCGCCAGCTTCAGGTCATCGGTGGCGACGTAGGCCTGGGTGCCTTCGAACTTCATCTGCTAATCCTCGAACGGTAACGCCGACCTGTACGAGGCAGGGCGGGGGGCAATAAAAGAGTCAGCCCCGACTATAACGCGGTGTCCGGTCGACTGTGAACGCAGACGGCTTATTCAGTCTCTGAATGGGGCGTCACTTGGTGACTCAGCCTGCATCCGGCTTTGGCCGTTCATACCGCGCATTGAATGCCTGGATGAAACCATTGCGTAAAATCTGTAAAAAAGCCTGGAATGCGCTGACATCTTGCTGATGCACATTACCCTTGAGCTCGACCCGTGTCGCAAACTGGTTTTTGCCCTGGTTTTTCAAGACGGTCTCGGTACCGCCGACGAGGGCTTCCCAAATCGAGCGGAATAGCCCCTTGTCCTCGCTTTGCACATCCTGCTGCCAGTTGAACACATCGACATCGCGCAGCAGCGGCTTGATGTAGCCGGTCAGTCGCCCCTTGTTGGCTGTGGCTTCGATCACCACGTCGCCATGGCCGGCATTGAAGTCGAACTTGCCGTAGGCCGCGGCGAAGTCGTTCAAGCGCTTGAGCTCGATATCCGTGGTGCGCAAGCGAAACTCGAAGTCTTCGAAGTCGCTCAAGGGATCGAATGTGGCTGTGGTTTCCAGTGGTGCGTGCCCCAGCAGCAGGGCTTTGCCTTCGAAGCGCGCATCACGCTTGCCTTTGGTGTCGACCACGTTGGTCAGGTTGTAGATGTTGGCATCCACTTTTGTGGCATTCATGTTCACGGGTGGCTTGGAGTTGAAGTTGCGAAAACTGATCTTGCCGTCGTTGATCCGCACTTCGTTCAGGGTAATGGGCAGCAGCTTGCCTAATTGTGCTCGCCAGTCGGTACCCTCGCCGGTCTGGGAGTTTTGCTTGTTGGCGCCATCGACGAAGTTGACCTCGGGTTTGTCGAACTGCGCCTCGGCCACCACTGCGTGGTCATACCAGAGCGAGTGCCAGCTGACGGAGAGGTCAATCAATGGCGCATTGACGAACGGCACGGGGACCTTGCCATTGACCTTGACGATTTTCAGTCCGTTGATTTTGTAGGCGCCGCGCCACAGGGCCAGGTCCACGTCGGTAATCTGGCCGCGGTAGTCACCCATGTTCGCCAATCTCTCGTTGAGGTAATCGCGCACGATGTAGGGCAGGGCAATGTGCAAGGCAACCAGCAGCAGAACGAGGCCGGCGAGGGTCCACAGGGGCCAGCTGTATCGACGTTTCATGGTGGCAAATCTCTGGCTGTCTAAAGCCATTGACTGCACTGATAGGCGGACGTTCGACCCGACTGGACGCCTGCGGGCAAGAGGCTTACCTTGATGCCCTATTTCAATGCTGTCGTTAAGGACCCAGCCATGAGCCGCATTTTCGCTGACAACGCCCACTCCATCGGTAATACGCCGCTGGTGCAGATCAATCGCATTGCGCCGCGTGGTGTGACCATCCTGGCCAAGATCGAAGGGCGCAACCCCGGTTACTCGGTCAAGTGCCGGATCGGTGCGAACATGATCTGGGATGCCGAGGGCAGCGGCAAACTCAAGCCGGGCATGATCATCGTAGAACCCACCTCCGGCAATACCGGCATCGGCCTGGCCTTCGTGGCCGCCGCCCGTGGCTACAAGCTGATGCTGACCATGCCGGCGTCCATGAGTATCGAACGCCGCAAGGTACTCAAGGCACTGGGCGCCGAACTGGTGTTGACCGAGCCGGCCAAAGGCATGAAAGGCGCCATCGAGAAAGCCGGTGAAATCGTTGCCGGCGACCCGTCGAAGTACTTCATGCCGGCGCAATTCGATAACCCGGCCAACCCGGCCATCCACGAAAAAACCACCGGCCCGGAGATCTGGAACGATACGGACGGCGCGGTCGACGTGCTGGTGGCAGGCGTCGGAACCGGTGGAACCATCACCGGGGTTTCACGGTATATCAAGAATACCCAGGGCAAACCGATACTCTCGGTGGCAGTGGAACCAGTGGTGTCGCCGGTGATCACCCAGGCCCTGGCCGGTGAAGAAATCAAGCCGAGCCCGCACAAGATCCAGGGCATCGGTGCCGGTTTTGTGCCGAAGAACCTCGATTTGTCGATCGTCGATCGGGTGGAACTGGTCAGTGACGAAGAGTCCAAGGCCATGGCCTTGCGCTTGATGCAGGAAGAGGGAATCTTGTGCGGGATTTCCAGCGGCGCCGCCATGGCGGTGGCCGTAAGACTGGCGGAGACCCCGGAAATGCAGGGCAAGACCATTGTCGTGATCTTGCCGGATTCCGGTGAGCGTTACCTGTCGAGCATGCTGTTCAGTGATCTGTTTACCGAACAGGAAAATCGGCAGTAAGTGCCAGGCATTGGCGGATCGTGGCTGGCGCTGACGGTTGAGGCGTTATCGCTGGTTGCGATCCATTGATCTGTTCCGGTTGATGATGGATTGCATCAGCCAGCGTTCAGGCACCTTATGTTAATAAAGTTTGTTGCACATTCATTAATATTGAATGTTGAAAAGTGCAGGTTTTCATCGGGTTGGTAGTGTTTATCATACTGATAGCTACGTCGGGCAATGGACGTGGTGCGGTGCCGTTTATCTTCAAAGGAGTTGTCGATGATCCCGTCGTTTGCCGCGAAAGCCTCGTTGTTGTTGCTGTTTCTCGGTAGCACCCTCTATGTGCATTTGCGCGGCAAGGCGCGCCTGCCGGTTTTGCGCCAGTTCGTTAACCATTCGGCACTGTTCGCCCCCTATAACGCCCTGATGTACCTGTTTTCCGGCATACCTTCGAAACCGTATCTGGATCGCAGCAAGTTCCCGGAACTTGATGTGCTCAAGGACAACTGGGAGGTGATTCGCGACGAAGCGATGCACTTGTTCGACGAGGGGTATATTCGCGCGGCGGCAAAGAACAACGACGCCGGCTTTGGCTCGTTCTTCAAGAAGGGCTGGAAGCGTTTCTATCTCAAGTGGTACGACAAACCGCTGACTTCCGCCGAAGCCTTGTGCCCGAAAACCGTGCAACTGGTCAACAGCATCCCCAGCGTCAAAGGCGCCATGTTCGCGCTACTGCCGGGCGGCAGCCACCTCAATCCGCATCGCGATCCGTTTGCCGGTTCCCTGCGTTATCACTTGGGCCTGTCCACTCCCAATTCCGATGGTTGCCGCATCTTTGTCGACGGTCAGGTTTACGCCTGGCGCGATGGTGAAGACGTGATGTTCGACGAGACCTACGTGCACTGGGTCAAGAATGAAACGCAAAAGACCCGTGTCATACTGTTCTGCGATATCGAACGTCCGCTGAGCAATCGCTTCATGACCCGCATCAATCGCAGTATCAGCGCCTGGCTAGGTCGTGCGACGGCACCGCAGAACCTTGATGACGAGCGAGTAGGGGGCATCAACCGGGTCTATGCCTGGAGCAAGAACTCCAGCGATAAATTCAGTGGTGTGGTCAAGCAATGGAAGCGGCGCAATCCCAAGGCCTACCGTGTACTGCGTCCGGTACTGGCGGTGCTGGTGCTGATGTTGCTGGGGTATTGGTTGTTTGGCTAACGCCGGATACAGAATAAAAGAACCGTTCGTTGTGAGCGGTTTTTTACAGGTTTTCGCGCAATCCCTGAATACCCCTCCAACCGCACAATGCAGACTCTGTACCGACTGTCGTAGCTGACCTTTTGGTCGAGTCGTTGCAATCCATGTCGAACGCTGGTTATAGTCGGCGCACGGTGAGTTTCGGACTCACTTTTTTATCCCTCGAGTAAAGATCAGCCCAATGCCTGCATCCCTCATCAACGCGGTAGTCGATTCAGCGGTCAACGCTGGCGTCGTGCCGTGCGGGAATCAGCAGCCGGGGCAGATCAGTCATTACCCCCCTCCTGTCAGTCGCACGCCAGTGTGCGCGGTGGTCTCACCGCCAGGCGTTGGCATTTCGGGCTGATCAGCTGCTCTCTGCTGTTCCCAAGCACGTCTGAAAAAGCGCCCGCCTGAAAAAAACGACTGAATTTCAGCTTCGGCTGAGTTGGCTTTTTGCCTGACTACAGGTGGTATTCATGTTTGTCCTTTCGAAAAACTCCGCGCTCGCGGCGGCGTCCACGAGCCTGTTCGTTCTGCTGTGGAGCAGCGGGGCGATCTTCTCCAAATGGGGGCTGGCCCACGCGTCGCCCTTTGCCTTCCTGATGTTCCGTTTCGTCATCGCCCTGGGCGGCCTGGTGTTGCTGGTGCCGTTGCTCAAGCTGAAGTTGCCCAAGGGCGGCAAGCCGATGCTGTATGCGATGGTCACCGGTGTGGTGTTGTTGGGGGCCTACCAGATTTTCTATCTGCTGGCCCTGGACCTTAAAGTCACGCCCGGGGTGATGGCGACCATCATGGGCGTGCAGCCGATCCTCACCGTGGTGCTGATGGAACGCCAGCGTTCCTGGAGCCGCATGTTCGGTCTGGCCCTGGGCCTGAGCGGATTGATCATGGTGGTCTATCAGGGCATCGGGCTGGCCGGGGTGTCGCTGGCCGGGATGCTTTTCGGTCTGCTGGCGTTGGCGAGCATGACCTTCGGTTCGATCATGCAGAAACGCATCACCGACAATCCCCTCGGCACACTGCCGGTGCAGTATCTGGCCGGACTGCTGTTGTGCGGGATTTTCGTACCCTTCCAGCCGTTTCACTTCGAGCACAGCAGCGGTTTCATCCTGCCGGTGTTGTGGATGGGGCTGGTGGTGTCGGTGCTGGCGACGCTATTGCTCTATCGCTTGATCGCCAGGGGCAATCTGGTGAATGTCACCAGCCTGTTTTACCTGGTACCGGCGGTCACGGCGGTGATGGACTATCTGATCTTCGGCAATCGCCTGGCGATGTTGAGCCTGTTCGGCATGCTGCTGATCATCGTCGGTCTGGTGTTTGTGTTCCGTAAAGCCGCGTAATTGCGTGCAATCCCGAGAAGGCCTGGAGCAATGCTTCGGGCCTTTTTCATTTGGCCAGTGCGTGCTCGGCCCGCACCGAATTCATGAACGCCTGCATTGCCGAAGACTGAATGCGATGACGCCGGGTGATCAGTCCGAAAGGCGGCAGTCGTGCCTCGAACTTGATTGGCAGCACCGCGAGCAAATCGCGGCCAGGGTAATCCTCGACCACCGACAGCGGCGTGACGCCGAGCATGTCGGTCTGTTGAATCAACGATAGCAAGGTCATGATCGAGGTGGTTTCGACGATGCTGCTCGGGATATCGACCCGCGCGTTGTGGAACACCTGATTGATGATCGCGCGCATCGGACTGGGCTGCTGTTGCAGCACCCAGGTCATGTTCTGCAATTCGGCCCAACTCAGTTGCGTGGCCTTCGCCAATGGGTTCTGTGCGCCGCAAATCACGCACAGAGCTTCCTCGCCAAGGCTGTCGAACAGCAGCTCTTCGGCCCGGGCACCGGCCGGAATCCGCCCCAGCACGATATCCAGTTGATCCTGTAAAAGTGCCTGCACCAGTACGTCGCTGGTGTCGACCTGAATGCTCATCGACAAGCGCGGGTGACTTTGTTTCAAGGTGGCGATGGTGCGGGTCAGTAGCCCCGAGGCCAGCGCCGGAATGGCCCCGACCGCGACCCGGCCAAGGTTGCCGGATTCGAGGGCGACCAGTTCTTCACGCATGCCGCTGAGTTCGGCGAACACCATGCGTGCGTAGTAAATGACCGTTTCCCCGAACGGCGTAGAGCGCATGCCCCGGGGCAGACGTTCGAACAGTTCGACGCCCAACAGGTCTTCGGCCTCATGGAGCATTTTGGTCGCGGCAGGCTGGGTCATGCCGATGTGATCGGCGGCGCGGCGCAGCGAGCCGAACTCCTGCAATGCCAACATCAGCCGCAGTTGGCGCAGGCGCAGTCGACTGTGGATCACATTGGCATCAGGAATTCGGGTCATTGGCCGTGCTCGAAAGAAGGACTGCGGCAAGCCTGACAACAAATGCCAGGCGTTGCCAGCATTGCTGTGTCACAGCACCGATTTTGCCTTGGCAACGTGGGATTTGCGCAGGCCCATCAGGCTTTGTAGCGCTTTGGAAATCAACGGCCAGAACAGCATCAGCAGCGCTGCCGTGGTCAGGCTGCCGACCAACGGGTTGGACCAAAAGATCCCCAGGTGCCCGTCGGAGAACAGCATCGACTGGCGGAACGCATCTTCTGCCTTGTCCCCCAGCACCGCCGCCAGCACCAGCGGCGCAATCGGGTAGCCGAGTTTCTTGAACAGATAACCCAGCGCACCGAAGCCGAGCATCAGCACCACGTCGAAGAACGAGTTGTGCACCGAGTAGGCACCGATGGCGCAGACCATGATGATGATCGGCGCGATGATCGAGAACGGAATGCGCAGGATCGAAGCGAACAACGGCACGGTGGTCAGCACCACGATCAGGCTCACTACGTTGCCCAGGTACATGCTGGCGATCAGGCCCCAGACAAAATCGTGTTGCTCGACGAACAGCGTCGGCCCCGGATGCAAGCCCCAGATCATCAAGCCACCGAGCATCACCGCGGCCGTAGCGGAACCGGGAATGCCCAGTGTCAGCATCGGCAGCAGGGCACTGGTGCCGGCGGCGTGGTCGGCGGTTTCCGGGGCGATCACCCCTTCGATTTCGCCCTTGCCGAAGTTTTCGCGGTTCTTCGAGAAACGCCGGGCCAGGCTGTAGCTCATGAATGACGCGGCGGTCGGTCCGCCCGGGGTGATGCCCATCCAGCAACCGACCAGAGTGCTGCGCACAATCGTCCACCAGTAGCGCGGCAATTTCGCCCAGGTGCGCAAAATCACCATCGGCGTGATCCGCGCATGCTCACCACGGAATACCAGGCCTTCCTCGACGGTGCAGAGGATTTCACCGATGCCGAACAGACCGATCACCGCGACTTCGAAGCTGATGCCGGTCATCAGGATCGGCTGGTCGAATGTCAGGCGCAGGTTGCCGGACACGGTGTCCATGCCGACCGCCGCCATGGCGAAACCGATCATCATCGCCACCACGGTTTTCAGCGGCGGGTTCTTGCTCATGCCGATGAAGGTGCAGAACGCCAACAGGTACACCGCGAAGAACTCCGGCGAACTGAAGGACATGGCGAATTCGGCAATCCGGGTCGACACAAAAGTCAGCAGCAACACACCGCACAGCGCGCCGATCAGGGCCGAGCTGAACGCGGCGGTCAGCGCTTCGGCGGCGCGGCCTTCGCGAGCCATCGGATATCCGTCGAAGGTGGTCGCCACCGATGAGGGCTCTCCGGGGATGTTGAACAGTATCGAGGTGATCGAGCCGCCGAACAGCGCGCCCCAATACATGCACGACAACAGGATGATCGCCGACACCGGTGACATGGTGAAGGTCAGCGGCAGCAACAGCGCCACGCCATTGGGGGCACCGAGACCGGGCAACACGCCGACCAGGATGCCCAGCAGCACGCCGATCACCATCAGGCCGATATGGCCCGGCGTAAGGATCAGGTTCATGCCTTGCAGCAGGGAATCGAACTCGCTCATTTGAAATTTCTCCCGGCCAGGGCAATCCAGTCGCCCAGTGGGCCGGCATCCAGCGGCACCTTGAACCACAACGCGAAAATCAGGTAACTGGCGAGCACCGCGCCCAGAGACACGCTGCCAATCATCCATTTGCTGTACGGTTTGGCGCGCACTTTGTCACGCCACATGAACCAGGCAATGAAACACGCCGAGGACACATAGATGCCGGTGAAGGGCATGGCGCCGACGAACAGTGCAATCGGGATGAACACCGACATCACTTGTTTGAATGCACTGTAACTGACGAACGCAACGCTCAATGCTTGCCAGCGCACCACGGTCAACACGCCGTTGGCGATGCTCGCGGCGCTCAACATCAGGCCGATGTAGAAGGGGAAGTAACCCGGCTCGGGGCCGGTATCCCCCCAGCCGATGCCTTGCTCGACGCTGCCGAACATCACCACAACCCCGATCAGGGTGGTGAACAACGCCAGGCCGAGTTCGACCCAACGGGTGCCGACCCGTGCCGGTGAATCCGAAGAATGGGACATGAAACACCTCCAGCAGATGACGACCGCCCGCAGGCGAGCGGTCGTGACAACTTTAGTTTTTCAACCAACCGGCTTCTTTGAACACCGGGGTGACGCGGGCGGTGTCTTTTTCGATGTAGGCGGTCAGCGGCTCGCCTTCGAGGAAGGTTGGCACCAGTGCGTTCTGTTTGACGTAGGCCTTGAACTCCGGCGTCTCGGTGACTTTGCGCATCAGCTCGACATAGAACGCCCGTTGTTCGGCGCTGATATCGCCGGGCATGAACACGGTACGCGGGAAGCGATACTGATCGATGCCCAGGCCCTGTTCGTGGCAGGTCGGGACATCGGCCCAGGATTTGTCGCCGGCGACTTTTTCGGTGTAGGCCATGCGTTCCTTACTGAACACGCAGAGCGGCTCGACCTGATCGCCACGCCATTGGCTGATGCTTTCACTGGGGTTGTTGACGTTGGCGGCGATGTGTTTTCCGGCCAATTGGGTCGCGGCCTCGCTGCCGCTCTTGAACGGGATGTACACCAGTTTGCTGTTGTTGGTCTGGTTCAGCAGGAGGGTCAGGGTCTGGTCGACGTCCTTGGACTGGCTGCCTCCCATGCGCAGATTCGACGGGTCAGCCTTGACCGCTTCGTAGAAGCTTTTCGCATCCTTCCACGGCGCGCCCTTATAGCTCCAGAGAATGAAGTCATCCTCGGCCACGGCGGCAATCGGGGTCAGCTCCTGCCACTGGTAACCGAGCTTGGACACCAGAGGCAACAGGTAGATGTTGTTGGTGCCGATCACCAGTTTCTCGGCATCGCCCTTGTTCATTTTCATGTCGAGGAAGGCTTCGGCACCGTTGCCGCCGCCCTTGTTCAGGACGATGGTGTTCACCTCGAGCAGCTTGTGGGTGGTGATGATCGACTGGATCAGGCGACCGAGCTGGTCAGTGCCACCACCGGGGCCACCGGCGACGACGATTTCGACGTTCTTGTCCGGTTGCCAGGCGTTAGCGAAAGCGGGAAGGGCGCTGGCGGTGATCAGGGTGCAGCCGAGAAACAGACGGGAGGTGCGACGGACGAATGCATTTCGCATGATGGAAGAGCCTCGTTTTTATGTTCTTGTAATTGTTATGAGCGACTTGACTGTGCCGTGAAGCCGCAAGCCTGGGCTGAGTGTGTGAAGGTGCGGGCACGGCGTCTAGTCAAAACAATACATACACCGATAGCCTGGGGTTATAGCTCGGCAAACGAAGAGGCACTTCTCTAGGAACGAGCCTACTCGCGATGTACTCAAGGGCGCTGCGTTAACTCAGGAAACAAGCGTTTTTGTTGAAGTCCATCGCGAGCTGGCTCGCTCCTACAGTGAAGGGCGTGCATGGTTGAAAGGGCATTGAAAGCAGGGCATGACATAACTCGAGGCTATCGCCTGATTTCAAGTTTTGATTAGACGGTTATCACCGAGCCTTCGATAGTGCTCACAAACGTCGCCAGGAAGCGGCGCTGCTGTCTCCACAAAAATAATAAAAGAGGTACGCACCATGGCTCGTTCCAGTGCATCCCTGAATCTGGCCGGTGCAGATATCCAGCCCCAGGCCGCAGTACCCGCGCAGAGCTCCACCGCCAAGGCCAGCAACGTGCGTTGGCGGATCTTCGCGATCATTTTCGCGCTGACCATGGTCAACCTGATCGACCGGGTGTCGCTGTCCATCGCGATGCCGACCATCGCCCATGAATTCTCCCTGTCACCGAGCCTGCAAGGGCTGATCCTCAGCAGCTTCTTCTGGGCCTATGCGTTGTTGCAGATTCCGGGCGGCTGGTTGATTGATCGATTTGGTCCGCACCGGGTCATCAGCTGGTCCACCGGGTTGTGGGGCACGTTTCAGGTGCTGGCGGCGTTCGCCACCGGCGGCTTGTCGTTGTTGTTTGCCCGGGTTGGGCTGGGGGCCGCCGAAGCACCGCTGTTCCCGTCGGGCGGTAAACTGATTTCCCTGTGGCTGGCGCCGAGCGAGCGCAGTCGCGGGGCGGTGCTGATGGACAGTGGCAGCCCGTTGGGCGTGGCCCTTGGTGGGTTGATCATTGCCTGGCTGATTGCCTCCCTGGACTCCTGGCGCCTGGCGTTTGTGATCGCCGGTATTGCGACCCTGGTGTTGGCTTGGCTGGCGCGGCGTTACCTGCGCGATGACCCGGCCAGTCATCCGCAGGTCAATGAAGATGAGTTGGAGAAGATCAACGCCGGTCGCGCCACTCCCGCTGCCGAAGCCGCGCGGGTAGCGGTCAAAGGCCTGGGCATCGCGGCCCGTTCCCTGAGCGGTTTGCTGATCGGCCGGGCCAGTTGGGCCATGGTGTATTTCGGCCTGCTGACCTGGGGCCCGAGTTACCTGGCCCAGGCCCGTGGTTTTGATATCAAGGGCATTGGTGCGGCGACCTTCGTGATCTTCGTTTGCGGTGCGCTCGGCTCGTTGACCGGTGGTTTCCTCTGCGATGGCTTGATCCGCAAAGGCGTCAGCCGCGGTGTGGCGGTCAAGAGCCTGCTGGCGTTTTCCGGCCTGGTGGCTCTGGGCGCGTTCCTGTTGCTGCCGACCTTGAGTAATTCTTTTGCGGCGGTGGCGCTGTTGGCCATGACCGCGTTTTTCCTGATGTGGGGCAGTCTCTACTGGAGCTTCCCGGCGCTATTGGCGGCACCGGCGCGGGTCGGCCTGATCGGCGGCGTGATGAACATGGCCGGCAGCACGGGCGGCATCGCGGTACCGATTCTGGTGGGGGTGATCCTGCAAGCGACCGGTGGCTTTGCTCCGGTGCTCGGGTTCTTCGCTGCGTGCTCGGCAGTCTTCGTGCTGGCGACCTTGTTCATCAGCCTGGATGAGGTGCGTCATGACTAATGCGTTATGGAACGGCCCGATCATCGACGCCCATCATCACTTCTGGGACCCGACCGTCAACGATCACCCCTGGCTCGCGCCCCAGGCCAATATCCCGTTTCGATACGGTGACTACAGCGCCATCAAACGTCGCTATTTTCCCGAGGATTACTTCGCCGATGCCGGCGAGCATCGCGTGGTGCAAACGGTGTACGTCGAGACCGAATGGAACCCCAAGGACCCGATTGGCGAAACCCGATTCATCGAACAACTGGCCGCTCGCTACGGCGTGCCCAATGCGATCGTGGCGCAAGCCTGGCTCGACCACCCGGACGCCATCGATGTCCTGGCCGAACAGGCGCGCTTCAAGCATGTGCGCAGCGTGCGGCACAAACCCGGCGGGCCGGCCACGCCGCAACAAGTCGGGCATATGCGCAGCCTGATGAGCGACGAACGCTGGCGCCGCAGTTACGCCACGCTCGAAGGGCTGAGCTTGCATTTCGACTTGCAGACACCCTGGTGGAACCTGCACGAGGCCGAGCGCCTGGCCCGGGATTTTCCCGGTATCACGCTGATTCTCAACCATACCGGATTGCCCAACGACCGCAGTGCCGAAGGCCTGGCGGGATGGCGTCTGGCGATGGCGCGACTGGCCCAGTGGCCAAATGTGCAGGTGAAGATTTCCGGTCTGGGGCAGGGCGGCCAGCGCTGGCGCGCCAAGGACAACGCCTGGATCGTGCGCGAAGTGATCGCGATGTTCGGCAGCCACCGGGCGATGTTCGCCAGCAACTTCCCCGTGGACAGCCTCTGCGGCTCGTTCGATGACATCTACAGCGGTTTCAAATCCATCGTCGCCGATCTGCCGACGGCCGATCAGGAGCGACTTTTCTACAGCAACGCGCAGCGGGTCTATCGCTGCGAACCTTGCGCCATCGACCGGGCGCAGCCTGAACCCTTGAGGAGTGAAGCATGAGCAAATCCACCATCGCGATGGTCCTTGGGGACCCGGCGGGCATCGGCCCTGAGCTGATCGCCCGCCTGCTCGGCGAGCCCGAAGTGCGCAGCCAGGCCAATGTGATCCTGATTGCCGACGAAGCGGAAATGCGTCGAGGCATGCGCATCGCCGGGATGGAGTTTCCCTATCGTCGCGTCGAGTCCCTGGAGCATCTGGCATTCGTCGATGACACGCCGTTGTTCTATGACTTTCGTGGCGACACCATCGGTGAGTTTCCTCGCAGCGAAGCCAGTGTGATCGGCGGTCGCTACAGCCTCGACACCCTGGAAAAAGCCCTGCGCCTGACCGAGGCCGGCACCACTGATGCGGTACTGTTCGGCCCGTTGAACAAAACCTCGTTGCACATGGCCGGCATGGCCCACAGTGACGAGTTGCACTGGTTCGCCGAGCTGCTGGATTTCCACGGGCCGTTCTGCGAATTCAACGTGCTCGACAATCTCTGGACTTCACGGGTGACCTCCCATGTGGCCCTGGCCGATGTGCCAGGCCTGCTCAGCCAGCAACGGGTGGTGGAAGCGATTCAATTGATCGACACGGCGCTCAAGCGCAATGGTCTGGAGAAACCACGAATCGGTGTGTGTGGCTTGAATCCGCACAACGGCGACAACGGCTCGTTCGGTCGCGAGGAGCTGGACATCATCGGCCCGGCGGTCCGCTCGGCCCAGGCGCTGGGAATCGCGGCGGACGGACCTTATCCGGCCGATACGATTTTCCTCAAGGTCCAGGGCGATGCCAGTGCCTTCGACGCAGTGGTGACGATGTACCACGATCAGGGCCAGATCGCGATCAAGCTGATGGGCTTCTCTCGTGGGGTGACGGTGCAGGGCGGGTTGCCGATCCCGATCACCACCCCGGCCCATGGCACTGCGTTCGACATCGCGGGGCAGGGCAAGGCCAACGTCGGCGCGATCCGCCAGGCGTTCGAGATTGCGTGCCGGATGGGGCACAACCGCCACTGAACCCGGATTTCCAAAACGACAAAAATCCCCTGTGGGAGCGGGCTTGCTCGCGAATGCGCTGGGTCAGACGACAACTGTGTCGACTGACCCAGCGCATTCGCGAGCAAGCCCGCTCCCACATTTGTTTTGTGTATGGCTGATAACCCGATCAGCCAACTTACTGGGTATGGCTATCACCCCAGGTTATCGCCGGATACGCATAAGTGATTATCCGCAGTCCCCGGGCGCTGGCTAAAGTCGGCCCATCGAATGTCCGAGCCCCTCCATCAAAAGGCTCTGCGCACACGACCAACAATGACAAGAAGCCGGCAGCCCAAGGAACTGTATTCATGAAAATCAAAGCGATCCGTACCCGCGTTTTCGAGTGGAAAGGCAAAGTCGTCCCGCCACAAGCGCACTTCTGCACCAACGCCAGCGACATCCTGTTCGAACGTGGCGACGCCATGGGCTCGTTCCGTTTCCACGGCTGGCTGGTGGTGGAAGTCGAGACCGACACCGGCCTCGTCGGCATCGGTAACTGCGCCCTGGCGCCGCGTGTGGCCAAGGAAATCATCGACACCTACCTGGCACCGATCGCCATCGGCGAAGACCCCTTCGACAACGAATACATCTGGCAGAAAATGTACCGCCAGAGCCACGCCTGGGGCCGCAAGGGCATCGGCATGGCGGCGATCTCGGCGATCGACATCGCCATCTGGGACATCATGGGCAAAGCGGTGAACAAGCCGGTGTTCAAACTGCTCGGCGGGCGCACCAAGGAAAAGATCTGGACCTACGCGTCCAAGCTCTACGCCAACGACAACCTCGACCTGTTCCTCGAAGAAGCCCAGGGCTATCTGAACCAGGGTTTCACCGCGCTGAAAATGCGTTTCGGCTACGGCCCGAAAGACGGTCCGGCAGGTATGCGCCGCAACATCGAACAAGTGCGCGCCCTGCGTGAGCTGGCCGGTCCCGACGTCGACATCATGCTCGAATGCTACATGGGCTGGACCCTGGAATATGCCCGGCGCATGTTGCCGAAACTGGCCGAATTCGAACCGCGCTGGCTCGAAGAACCGGTAATCGCCGACGACATCGAAGGCTACATCGAGCTGAAGAAGATGGGGATCATGCCGATCTCCGGCGGCGAGCACGAGTTCACCTCCTACGGTTTCAAGGACCTGCTGGAACGCCGCGCCGTCGACGTCATCCAGTACGACACCAACCGCGTCGGCGGCATCACCGCCGCGCGCAAGATCAACGCCATGGCCGAAGCCTGGTCGGTGCCGGTCATCCCCCATGCCGGGCAGATGCACAACTATCACCTGACCATGTCCACCACCGCCTCGCCGATGGCCGAGTTCTTCCCGGTGTTCGACGTCGAGGTCGGCAACGAACTCTTCTACTACGTATTCAAGGGTGAGCCGCAACCGGTCAACGGCTACATCCAGCTGGATGACAACAAGCCGGGCCTGGGCCTGGAAATCTCCGATGAGTACCTGAGCGATTTCAACATCATCGAATGACCTTCAAACGCCGCATTCGAGCGGCGTTCGGATGACTGATCGGAGACACAACATGCACCTGATTCAATTTGAAAACACTGACCGCGAGCGCCAGGTCGGCCTGGTCGCCGGGGCGCAGATTCTGGTGGTGCGCGATACCCGCAGCACCCGTGAACTGGCGCTGGCGGCGATTCGTGCGCAACGCAATCTGCAAGAAGAAGTCGCCTTGCGCGGCACCGAACCGGGACCGGATTACGCGACGCTGTTGCAGCAGGGCAAAGTACTGCCACCGCTGGACCACGAAGACCCCGCTCACTGCCTGATCAGCGGCACCGGTCTGACCCATCTGGGCAGTGCGTCGGCGCGGGACAAGATGCACCAGCATGATGGCGAAGTCGAAGCCGGCATGACCGACACCATGCGCATGTTCAAGTGGGGGTTGGAAGGCGGTAAACCGGCGGCAGGGCAGGTCGGTGCGCAGCCGGAGTGGTTCTACAAGGGCGACGGCAGCATCGTCGTGCGTCCCGGTGCGGATTTCCCGGTGCCGCCGTTTGCCGAGGATGCCGGTGAAGAACCTGAGCTGACCGGCCTGTATGTAATCGGCGACGACGGCCAGCCATACCGTGTCGGTTTTGCGCTGGGCAACGAGTTCTCCGACCACGTCATGGAGCGGCGCAATTATCTGTACCTCGCCCATTCGAAACTGCGCAGTTGCTCCTACGGTCCGGAGCTGCGTGTCGGTGAATTGCCCAGGCATCTGGTGGGCACCAGCTGCATCAAGCGTAACGGGCAAACGATCTGGGAAAAGGAGTTTCTCAGCGGCGAAGACAACATGTGCCACAGCCTGGCCAACCTGGAATTCCACCACTTCAAATACGCGCAGTTTCTGCGACCCGGCGATGTCCACGTGCACTACTTCGGCACCGCCACGCTGTCGTTTGCCGACGGGGTGAAAACCCAACCGGGGGATCGCTTCCAGATCAGTCTCGATGAGTTCGGTGAGCCGTTGGTCAACGGCATCGGAGAAAGCGCCCAGCCGCTTGGCATCGGTCAGGTGCGTACGCTGTAGGAGCGAGCTTGCTCGCGATGGACTCAAGAGCGCCGCACAAATCTTCGGCTAGCCAGACGATCAAGGAATCACTCATGACCACATTATCTGGACACAACTACATCGGCGGTCGCCGCAGTGCCAACGGTACGCTGCAGCTGCAAAGCCTCGACGCCACCACTGGCGAGCCGTTGCCCCAAACCTTCTTCCAGGCCAGCGAAGCCGAGGTGGATGCTGCCGCGAAAGCGGCGGCTGCGGCGTACCCGGTCTATCGCAACCTGAGTGCGGAAAAACGTGCGCGGTTCCTCGATGCCATTGCCGATGAATTCGACGGGCTTGGTGATGAGTTCGTCGCCACCGTGTGCCGCGAAACCGCGTTGCCGGCCGGGCGTATTCAAGGTGAGCGCGCACGCACCAGCGGCCAGTTACGCCTGTTCGCCAAGGTGCTGCGTCGCGGCGATTTCTATGGTGCGCGCATTGACCGGGCATTGCCGGATCGTCAGCCGTTACCGCGTCCGGATCTGCGCCAGTACCGCATCGCCATCGGACCGGTAGCGGTGTTCGGTGCCAGCAACTTCCCGCTTGCATTTTCCACTGCCGGTGGCGATACCGCCTCGGCACTGGCTGCCGGTTGCCCGGTGGTGTTCAAGGCCCACAGCGGGCACATGGCAACCGCCGAGTGGGTGGCTGACGCGATCATCCGCGCGGCGGAAAAAACCGCTATGCCGGCCGGTGTGTTCAACATGATTTATGGTGGCGGTGTCGGCGAATGGCTGGTCAAGCATCCGGCGATTCAGGCGGTGGGCTTCACCGGTTCGCTCAAGGGCGGCAATGCCCTGAGCCACATGGCGGCGACCCGGCCACAACCGATCCCGGTGTTCGCCGAGATGTCGAGCATCAACCCGGTGTTCCTGCTGCCCGAAGCCCTCAAGGTGCGCGGCGAGCAGATCGCGGCGCAATTGGCCGGTTCGGTGACCCTGGGCTGCGGGCAGTTCTGCACCAATCCGGGCTTGGTCATTGCTGTGCGCTCGCCACAGTTCAGTGCTTTTCTTGAGACATTCTGCGCCCACATGAACCAGCAACCGGCGCAAACCATGCTCAACGCCGGTGCGCTGGCCAGCTACGGCCGGGGCCTTGGTGAACTGCACGAGCATCCGGGCCTGACCCACCTGGCGGGCCGACCGCAACAGGGCAATCAGGCGCAGCCGCAGGTGTTCAAAGCCGATGTCAGCCTGTTGCTCAAGGGCGATGAGTTGCTGCAGGAGGAAGTGTTCGGGCCGACCACCATCGTCATTGAGGTCGAGGACCGGGCACAGTTGGCGGCAGCGTTGCAGGGCCTGCGCGGGCAATTGACGGCGACGCTGATTGGTGAGGCGAACGAATTACTGGAGTACCGCTGGCTGGCTGAATTGCTGCAAGAAAAGGTCGGACGGATCTTGCTCAACGGCTATCCGACCGGGGTTGAAGTCTGCGAGGCCATGGTGCATGGCGGGCCGTATCCGGCGACATCCGACTCGCGGGGCACCTCGGTGGGCACCCTGGCTATCGACCGCTTCCTGCGGCCGGTGTGCTTCCAGAATTATCCGGATGCATTGCTGCCCGAGGCGTTGCAGAACGGCAATCCGCTGGGGATTCGGCGGTTGGTGGATGGGGAGGTCAGTGATTCAGCCTTGTAATTGTCGGTGCCTGGGCTGACGCCATCGCGAGCAAGCTCGCTCCTACACTGGATCTGTTGTGAACGCATAATTTGTGAACACTCTGATCAAATGTGGGAGCGGGCTTGCCCGCGAAGGCGTCATCCGCAACGCCACAACACTACCGGCCAGCCACCAAACCCGGTTTCACCGCCGCCGGCTTCAACACTAACCACAACGCCAGCGCAATCAACATCCCGCCATAGACATGCGCCATCGACAATGGCTCATCAAGAAACAGCGCCCCCCACAGCACGCCGAACAGCGGGATCAAAAAGGTCGTAGTCATCGATTTCACCGGACCAATCGAGCTCAGGAGGCGGAAGTAAATAATGTACGCAAACGCCGTGCATCCAAGACCCAACCCCAGCAACGAGAGCCATACACTCCAGCCGCCCCAGGTCGCGGGTGGTTGGCTGATCACGCTGTAGCCGAACAGCGGGAGCAGGAACAACGTCGCGCCAAGCATGCTGCCCACTGCCGACAAACGGCTGTCGAGACCACCGGCCTGATCGAGCCAGCGGCGGGCCAGAAACCCCGCAAATCCATAGCAGGTGGTCGCGAGCAGGCAGGCGACGGCACCCATCAGCAGTTCCAAATCGAACGCCACCGGACCGGCACGGGTCAGCACGCCCACGCCGAACAGCCCCAGGAACACGCCGCCGAGTTTGGCGCCAGTGAGCCTTTCATGGAAAAACAGGCCGCCGATCAGCACGCCCATCAAGGGTGTCGTGGCATTGAAAATCGACGAGTAACCGGCTGGTAGCACCTGCGCAGCCACCGAATAGAGCGTCGCCGGAATCCCGGAGTTGATCACCCCGAGCAGCATCACGGTCTTGAGTTTGCCCTTGAAGTCCCAACTGATGCGCATCAGGCCGAGAATCACCAGCAGTCCGGCAGCGGCGATCGATACACGGAAAAAAGCGGTAGGAATGCTGCCGATCACCGGGGCGATGATGCGCATGAACAGAAAACTGGCCCCCCAAATGGCCGCCAGGGACAGTAAACGGAAAATATCGACGGGGTTCACAGAGCGGTCCTTCCTTGGGGGAGGGGCGAAAGTGTTGCTGAGTGTGTGATCGATGGCAACCGAAAACCGGGCATTTAATTCACCCGGAAAATTACGCTTCTCCTGCACCCGGTTCACTGGCTAAGCTCAAGCCTCCCGAATTCCCGCAGAGGTCTCACCATGCCGCAGCAATGGCCAGCCGCCGACATCGCCCGCTTGATCCTCGATGGCTTTGACGATTACCGCGAGCATTTTCGCCAGATCACCGACGGTGCCCGGGCCCGCTTCGAACAGGCCAAGTGGCAGGAAACGCAGACGGCGTCGGCGGCACGGATCAATCTGTATGAAGACAAGGTCGGTGAAACGGTGGAGCGACTGCGCACCGCGTTTGACGCCGACACCCTGGACGTCAGCTGCTGGCCGCTGGTCAAAAACGCCTACATCAGCCTGATCGACCTGCGCTTCGACGATGAACTGTCCGAGACCTGGTACAACTCGATCTTCTGCGGGCTGTTCAGCCATGACCTGATCAGTGACGGCTGCATGTTCATCCACACCACCCGGCCAAGCCTGCGCCGTGCCCGGGCCGCGCAAACCCGCACCTACAAGCCGCAAGGCCAATTGTCGGCGATGCTCGCCAGCATCTTCGCCGACTACCGCTTCAGCGAGGATTACGCCGACCTGGCCGGTGACCTGAAGCGCCTCGAAGCGCAGTTGCGCGAGAACCTGCCGGATTGGGTGTGCAAGGATCCGGAGCTGAGCGTCGAGCTGTTTTCCTCGGTGCTGTACCGCAATAAAGGCGCGTACCTGGTGGGGCGCATCTATACCGCCGACGAGCAATGGCCGCTGGCAATTCCATTGCTGCACCTGGAGGGGCGCGGCATCCAGATCGATGCGCTGATCACCGATGAAGCAGACGTGTCGATCATCTTCTCGTTCACCCGCTCGTATTTCATGGTGGATGTGCCGGTGCCGGCGGAGTTCATCGGCTTTCTGCGGCGGATCCTGCCGGGCAAGCACATTGCCGAGCTGTACACCTCGATCGGCTTCTACAAGCACGGCAAGTCGGAGTTCTACCGGGCACTGATCAATCACCTGGCCAATACCGACGACCAGTTCATCATGGCCCCCGGCGTGCGCGGCATGGTCATGAGCGTGTTCACCCTGCCGGGTTTCAACACCGTGTTCAAAATCATCAAGGACCGTTTCTCGCCGTCGAAAAACGTCGACCGCGCCACGGTGATCGAAAAGTACCGCCTGGTGAAAAGCGTCGACCGGGTCGGGCGCATGGCCGATACCCAGGAGTTCGCCGACTTCCGTTTCCCCCTGAGCAAGTTCGATCCGGCGTGCCTGGAGGAACTGCTGGAAGTCGCACCGTCCACAGTGTCGGTGGACGACGATACGGTGCTGATCCGCCACTGCTGGACCGAGCGCCGCATGACCCCGCTGAACCTCTACCTGGAGAATGCCAACGAGGCGCAGGTGCGCGAGGCCCTGGAAGACTATGGGCTGGCGATCAAGCAACTGGCGGCGGCCAACATCTTTCCCGGCGACATGCTGCTGAAGAACTTCGGGGTGACCCGTCACGGTCGGGTGGTGTTCTACGACTACGACGAGATCTGCTTCCTCACCGAGGCCAATTTCCGCCACATCCCGCTGCCACGTACACCCGAAGATGAAATGGCGTCCGAACCGTGGTACTCGATCGGGCCACTGGACGTGTTCCCGGAAGAGTTTCCACCGTTCCTGTTTGCCGATTCGGGGCAACGCAAGTTGTTCGATCAGTTGCATGGCGAGTTGTACAACGCCGATTACTGGAAGAGCCTTCAGGAAGCGATTCGGGCGGGGAAGGTGATTGATGTGTTTCCGTATCGGCGTAAAGGCTTGGACAACGAGTAGTTCTCACTGACGCCATCGCGAGCAAGCTCGCTCCCACATTTGACTGCAGTGTGCCCTGATTTTGTGGTCGCTATACATCCAGTGTGGGAGCGAGCTTGCTCGCGATCGGCCGCGCAGCGGTCGTAAAATCTGCGACAATCGCCACCCTGCGCCACTAGACGACTGAATTGCGTACCCGATGACCGACGAATCGCCCTCCATCGACAAACTGCTGAAAAACCTCGATCACGCCATGCTCGCCGACCGCCACCGGCTGCGGCGGCAGTTGCTTGAGCTGCGCAAGAAACCCGACGAGGCCAGGCTGGGCCAGTGGGTGACGCGGATGCAGGCGTCCTGTGAGCAGGTACTGGCGCGCAAGGCTAGCCTGCCGGTGATCCGTTACGACGACAGCCTGCCGATCGCCGCCAAGCGCGACGAAATCAAAAAGGCGCTGGAAAAGCATCAGGTGCTGATCATCGCCGGTGAGACCGGCTCGGGTAAAACCACCCAGTTGCCGAAGATCTGCCTGGAAATCGGTCGCGGCCAGCACGGCCTGATCGGCCACACCCAGCCCCGCCGGATCGCTGCGCGCAGCGTCGCCAGCCGGGTCGCCGAAGAACTCGGTACACCGCTGGGCGCGTTGGTCGGCTATCAGGTGCGATTCGAGGATCAGAGCGATTCCAGCACCCTGATCAAACTGATGACCGACGGCATCCTGCTGGCGGAAACCCAGAATGATCGTTATCTGGAACGCTACGACACGATCATCGTCGACGAGGCCCACGAACGCAGCCTCAACATCGACTTCCTGCTCGGCTACCTGAAAACCCTGCTGCCGCGCCGTCCCGACCTGAAAGTCATCATCACTTCGGCAACCATCGACCTGGAGCGTTTCTCCAAGCACTTCGATGACGCGCCGATTGTCGAGGTATCCGGCCGCACCTACCCGGTGGAGACCTGGTATCGCCCGCTGACGCTTGAGCAGGACGAAGAGGGCAACCGCGTCGAGGACGACCTGACGGTGGATCAGGCGATCCTTGCCACCCTCGACGAAATCGCCGCCTACGAGCGCAGCGAACGCCGCAGCCCCGGTGACGTGCTGGTGTTCCTGCCCGGTGAACGCGAGATTCGCGACGCCGCCGACATGCTGCGCAAGGCTCAGCTCAAGCACACCGAAATCCTGCCGTTGTACGCGCGGTTGTCGCCGGCCGAGCAACAGCGGATTTTCCAGTCTCACCCAGGCCGTCGCGTGGTACTGGCGACCAACGTCGCGGAAACCTCGCTGACCGTGCCGGGCATTCGCTACGTGATCGACAGCGGAACGGCGCGCATCAGCCGCTACAGCTACCGGGCCAAGGTCCAGCGCCTGCCCATCGAAGCCATTTCCCAGGCCAGCGCCAACCAGCGTAAAGGCCGGTGCGGACGGGTCGAGCCGGGCATCTGCGTGCGCCTGTACAGCGAAGAGGATTTCCTCGGTCGCCCGGAGTTTACCGATCCGGAAATCCTGCGCACCAACCTCGCGGCGGTCATCTTGCAGATGCTGCATCTGCGCCTCGGCGAAGTCACCGCGTTCCCGTTTATCGAGCCGCCCGATGGCAAGGCCATCAGCGACGGTTACAACCTGCTGCAAGAACTTTCGGCGGTGGACCGCAACAGCCAGCTGACTCCGCTCGGTCGGCAACTGGCGCGGCTGCCGGTGGACCCGCGCATGGGCCGCATGCTGCTGGAAGCGGCGAAGCTCGGCAGCCTGCAGGAAGTGCTGATCGTCGCCAGCGCCATGTCGATCCAGGACCCGCGCGAGCGTCCGCCGGAGCGTCAGCAAGCGGCGGATCAGGCCCATGCCCAGTGGAAAGACGCCGACTCGGACTTCGCCGGGCTGGTCAATCTGTGGCGTGGTTTCGAAGAGCAGCGCCAGGCGCTGACGGCCAGTCCGCTGCGAAACTGGTGCCGCAAGAATTTCCTCAATTACCTGCGCCTGCGCGAGTGGCGCGACTCCCATCGCCAATTGAGCCTGATCTGCCGCGACATGCAGCTGAGCCTCAATAAAGAGCCGGCGGACTATCCGAAACTGCACAAAGCGGTGCTGGTGGGGTTGCTCAGCCAGATCGGCCAGAAAACCGAAGAGGGCGATTACCTCGGCGCCCGTCAGCGGCGCTTCTGGATTCACCCGTCGTCGGGAATCGGCAAAAAACGCCCGCAATGGTTGATGACCGCCGAACTGGTGGAAACCACCAAGCTCTACGCGCGTATGGTCGCCAAGATCGATGCCGACTGGATCGAGCCGCTGGCCGGGCACTTGATCAAGAAGAACCACTTCGAGCCCCACTGGGAGAAGAAGCGTGGCCAGGTCGTGGCGTTCGAGCAGATCACCCTGTTCGGGTTGATCGTGGTCGGGCGCCGGCCGGTGCATTACGGCCCGGTGGATCCGGTGGTTTCACGCGAGTTGTTTATCCGCGAAGCACTGGTGCGCGGCGAGATCCAGTCGAAAGCCAAGTGCCTGACCGCCAACAAACAGCTGCTGGAACAACTCGACGAACTGGAAGCCAAGGCCCGCCGTCGCGATATCCTCGCCGACGAAGAAACCCTCTACGCCTTCTACGACGCACGGCTACCGGCGGAGATCCATCAGACCGCGACCTTCGACAGCTGGTACCGCATCAACAGCCAGAAAGACCCGCAGCTGCTGATCATGCGCGAAGAAGACGTGCTGGCCCGCGAAGCCAGTGAAGTCACCGCCCAGCATTACCCGGATACGCTGCATATCGGCGATCTGGAATTAGCCCTCAGCTACCACTTCGAACCGAATCACCCGCGCGACGGCGTGACCCTGCGCGTGCCGGCACCGCTGTTGCCGATGCTGCCACCGGAACGCCTGGAATGGCTGGTGCCGGGCGTCATCGAAGCCAAATGCATTGCCCTGGTGCGCAACCTGCCCAAGGCCTTGCGCAAGAATTTCGTACCGGTGCCGGACTTCGTCAAGGCGGCCTTGCAGCGCATGACCTTTGCCGAGGGCTCGCTGCCTCAGGCCTTGGGTCGCGAACTGCTGCGCATGACCGGTGCCCGCGTCAGCGATGAAGCTTGGAGCGAGGCCGCGCAGCAGGTCGAAAGTCATCTGCGGATGAACCTGGAAATCGTCGACGCCCAGGGCAAGTTCCTCGGCGAAGGTCGCGATCTGGCCGAGCTCACCGCGCGTTTCGCCGAAGCCAGCCAGGCAGCATTGGCGGTGCCGCAAACCGCGAAGAGCCAACAACCGGTGGAGCCGAAAGTGTTTGCCGCCGTGGCCGAGAAAACCCAACAGAAGATCGCCGGGCTGTCGATGACGGTCTACCCGGCGCTGGTGGAGGAAGCCGGGACGGTCAAGGAAGGGCGTTTCTCCACCCCGGCCGAAGCCGAGTTCCAGCATCGCCGTGCCCTGCAACGCTTGCTGATGCAGCAACTGGCTGAGCCTGCGAAGTTCCTGCGCGGCAAGTTGCCGGGCCTGACCGAGCTGGGCCTGCTGTACCGCGACATGGGACGGGTCGATGCGCTGGTGGAAGACATTCTGCTGGCCAGCCTCGACAGCTGCATTCTCGAAGGTGAAGACCCGCTGCCCCGTGACGGCGCCGGTCTGGCGTCCCTGGCTGAGCGCAAGCGTGGCGCCTGGACCGAGCACGCCGAACGTGTGGCGAAGCTGACCCTGGAAATCCTCAAGCTCTGGCATGGCCTGCAAAAGCGCTTCAAGGGCAAGATCGATCTCGCCCAAGCCGTGGCCCTGAACGACATCAAGCAGCAGCTCAGCTACCTGGTCTATCCGGGATTTGTCCGGGAAACGCCGATGCAGTGGCTCAAGGAGTTGCCGCGTTACCTCAAGGCGATCGAACAGCGCTTTGAAAAAATCGGTGCCCAGGTGCAGCGCGACCGGGTCTGGAGCGGCGAGTTGAGCGGCCTGTGGACGCAATACCAGACCCGCGCCAGCAAACACGCCCAGGAAGGCAAGCGCGATCCGCAGCTGGAGTTGTATCGCTGGTGGCTGGAGGAATACCGGGTTTCGTTGTTTGCGCAACAGTTGGGAACCAAGGTGCCGATCTCCGACAAGCGCCTGAACAAGCAGTGGAGTCAGGTAGAGGCCTGACACACCCTTGTAGGAGCGAGCTCGCTCGCGATGGTCGTCAACGATAACGCTGGGAACCTGACACCCCGCGGCGTTCTCTGGTTCATCGCGAGCGAGCTCGCTCCTACAAGTATTGCGTTGCTCTCGCAAAAGGCGCCAAAACCCAAGGTTTATGGCAAACTTCGCGACCATAAACGCCAGTTTCGCGACCTAGAGCCTTCGACCGGTTGCGAGCAGGAATAAAGCGATGCCAGGTTTGCGTCCCCCGGATGGGAATAGACCCTTTGTGTATTGGTACGACGGTGCCAATGCTTTCTGCCTGAACAGATTAGAGACACGACCATGCATAATGTCGTCATCAGCGGCACCGGCCTGTACACCCCGGCCAATAGCATTTCCAACGAAGAGCTGGTGCAGTCTTTCAATACTTACGTCGCGCAATTCAACGCCGACAACGCCGATGCCATTGCGCGCGGTGAAGTGGAGGCATTGACCGAATCCAGCGCCGCGTTCATCGAAAAAGCCTCGGGCATCAAGAGCCGCTTTGTCATGGACAAGGATGGCATCCTCGACCCGCAGCGCATGGCCCCACGCCTGCCGGAGCGCTCCAACGACGAGTGGTCGGTACTGTGCCAGATGGCCATCGGCGCGGCCGAACAAGCCTTGCAGCGCGCCGGCAAGACCGCCGCGGACATCGACGGCGTGATCGTCGCCTGTTCCAACCTGCAGCGCGCCTATCCAGCCATTGCCATCGAAGTCCAGGAAGCGCTGGGCATCCAGGGTTTCGGTTTCGACATGAACGTGGCGTGCTCCTCGGCGACCTTCGGTATCCAGACCGCCGCCAACAGCGTGCAACTGGGCCAGGCCCGGGCGGTCCTGATGGTCAACCCGGAAGTCTGCACCGGCCACCTGAACTTCCGTGACCGCGACAGCCACTTCATCTTCGGTGACGCTGCCACCGCGGTGATCATCGAGCGTGCTGACCTGGCGACGTCCAAGTACCAGTTCGACATCGTCAGCACCAAGCTGCTGACCAAGTTCTCCAACAACATCCGCAACAACTTCGGCTTCCTCAACCGCGCGGCGGAAGAGGGCATCGGTGCCAAGGACAAACTGTTCGTGCAGGAAGGCCGCAAGGTGTTCAAGGAAGTCTGCCCGTTGGTTGCCGAGCTGATCGGTGAGCATCTGCAGGAGAACCAGCTCAACGTCAGCGACGTGAAGCGCTTCTGGCTGCATCAGGCCAACCTCAGCATGAACCACCTGATCGTCAAGAAACTGCTGGGCCGCGACGCCACCGAACAGGAAGCGCCGGTGATTCTCGACACCTACGCCAACACCAGTTCCGCCGGTTCCGTGATTGCGTTCCACAAGAACCAGGACGATCTGGCTGCAGGTTCGCTGGCCGTGCTCAGTTCGTTCGGTGCCGGTTATTCGATTGGTAGCGTGTTGCTGCGCAAGCGCTGAAATTGTTTTAACTGTCGCAGCTGCGATTTTTTTGGCAGGGCTTTTGTGGCGAGGGGGCTTGCCCCCGTTCGGCGACGAAGTCGACGTAGAACAGGCTGATACGGTATGTCTGTCAAATTGCAGTGGCCGGGTTTGGGATCGCTTCGCGATCCAACGGGGGCAAGCCCCCTCGCCACAATGAATATGTGCAGGCGGGGATATGAAAACAGCCCGGCGTTGATGTGTCGGAGGATGATGGGGACCGATACATCAAAGCCAGGCTGTAAAAGCGTCCCGGGCTTCCTTGCCCGAGTCGTGTAGCGGGGTGAATCAGAACTTGGCTTCGGCATCCAGTTGCAGGGTGTTGATGTCCGAATCGGTTTTCTTGATGTTGGCGTTGGTCTGGTCCGAGGTCGCCATGTAGTAGGTCGCGCCCAGGGTGAAGTTCTTGTCCAGTTCGTAGCTCACTTTCAGCTTGCTGCCGCGCGAACCGGTGAAGCCGTTGGCGAAGTCGGAGTCGGTGAAGGCGCCCACCACAGCGTTACGCTGTACGTCGCGGTAGTTGTAGTCCACGCCGAAGCCGTAAAGCTTGGTCTTGACACCGGCCAACCAGCCAGTGTCCTGGTCGTTGCTGGCATCGGCGTTGTTGACGTACTGACCGTACAGCGACAGCGGTACTGGCAGGTTGGAGAAGTCCAGCTGGCCAAAGCCTTCGTACAGTTTGAACTGTTCGCCCGGGCTGTTGCCGTTGACGGCCAGTGCGCACGGCGTGGTGACGGTGCCGCTGGTAGGGCAGGCGCTGCTGTCATCGTTGTCGTAGGCGTAGAGACTGCCGCCCAAGGTCATTTTCATGCTGTCGGTGATGGCGAAGCGACCACCCAACTGGCCGGCATACAGGCGCAGGTCGTGCTTGAACTGCACGCCTTCACCGTCGACGTTGTCCTTGAGGGTGTAGTGACCGGCGCTGCCGAACAGCTCGGTGCTGCCGCTCAGCGGGTACTTGTAGGTAACGGCCAGACCTTCCGGGCTGATGTCGCTATCCCAGATGATGTCGCCCATGCTCACCCATTGTTGCGGCATCTTGCCGCCAACCAGGTGCAGGTTCTTGATCGCGTCCGGGTGGTAGTCGACGTAACCCTGGTCCAGCCAGATCTGCTTCTTGTCGAAGTAGTTGTCCAGGCTCTGGTTGGTGGATCGAGCGTCGTCGTTGTTGCCGGTGGCGATACGGATACCGGTGTCGACTTGCGGGTTGATTTCGGTGTAGGCACCCAGGCGGGCACGAATGCGCTGACGGTCCTGGTCTTTGTTGTTGGATACGCCATCGTTGTGCACGGTTTCCTGACGGAAGCGCACGTCGCCCTTGAACTGGGTCTTGGCAGCCCAGGCCAGTTTCTGGTCGAAAGCGCTCAGTGTGTCGGTTTTCTTCGCGGTGGCCGCGATTTGCTCGTTGGTCTCTTGCTGAGCCTGACGGGCGATCTGCTGTTCTTTCTGATCCCTGGCCAGCTCGGCTTGCAGTTCGCTGTACTGCGCGCTGGTGATCGAGCCGTTAGCCTTGAGCATGTCGAGCAGTTTGGCGTCGACTGCGGCACTGGCCGGAACACTCATGGCCAGCAACAGGCCACCGCACAAGGCCGCCGCAGTTTTCGTGGAAGCAAGACGCATATCAATCTCCGAAGATGAGAGGGGATGACAGAGCCATCCGGGACACAACCGACCATAAGGGGGCGGAAAACAGTGGCCGGGTATAACCCGGCGCTCTAAAAACAGGCGCCAGTATCGCGATGGTTTATTACAGGGCGGTGGCAATGTGATGTCATGTCGATGACGATACAAAGCTGCCGTGAACTATTGAGTTAGAGCGCTGTCGTCGTTTTGCCCGTGTGCATTGCAGAGCGATAGGCGATACTCGCGGGGCTTACACGCCATGAAGAGTGAGGATGGTGATGCCGTTGCAACGCCTGCAAAAACTGTCAGAAATCGCCCCGCAGACGTGGGATGCACTGGTGCCCGAGACTCAGCCTTTTCTGCGTCACGCCTTTTTGAGCGCACTGGAAGACAGCGGCAGCGTCGGACCCCATACCGGCTGGCAGCCCGAGCATTTATTGCACGTCGAAGGGGATCGACTGATCGCCGCGCTGCCCGGTTATCGCAAGTGGCATTCCTATGGCGAGTACGTGTTCGATCACGCCTGGGCCGATGCCTGTGAACGTGCCGGCATCGACTACTACCCCAAGCTGTTGGGCGCGGTGCCGTTCAGTCCGGTCACCGGGCCGCGGCTGTTGGCGGCCACGGTCGAAGACGGCTTCGAGTTGTTGAAAAGCCTGCCGGGCTACCTGGAGCTTGAAGGGCTCTCCAGTGCTCACATCAATTTCACCGATCCGTTCACCGACGCGGCACTGAGCGAGCAACCGGGCTGGCTGCAGCGCGTTGGCTGTCAATACCACTGGCAGAATCGCGGCTACCGGGATTTCCAGGACTTCCTCGACGTGCTCAGTTCGCGCAAGCGCAAACAGATGCGCAAGGAGCGCGAGCAGGTGGCCGGCCAGGGTTTCGAGTTCGAATGGCTGGAGGGGCGGGACCTGAGCCAGGCGCAATGGGATTTCGTCTATGCCTGCTACGCCAATACGTACGCGGTGCGCCGGCAAGCGCCGTACCTGACGCGGGAGTTTTTCAGCCTGCTGGCCGAGCGCATGCCTGAGTCGATTCGCGTGGTACTGGCCAAACAGGGTTCAAGGCCGGTGGCGATGGCGTTCAGTCTGGTGGGGGGCGACAGCTTTTATGGCCGTTACTGGGGATGCCTGGCAGAGTTCGATCGCCTGCATTTCGAGACCTGTTTCTACCAGGGCATGGACTATGCCATTGCCAACGGTTTCCAGCGTTTCGATGCCGGAGCCCAGGGCGAGCACAAACTGATTCGCGGATTCGAGCCAGTCATTACGCATTCCTGGCACTACTTGCGGCATTCGGGATTGAAAGCTGCGGTGAAAGACTTCCTGGAGCAGGAGCGGCTGGGGGTGCTGGCTTATGCAGAGGATGCGAAGTCAGCCTTGCCTTATCGACAAGGCTGAACTTCAGCGTGTCAGCTTTCTTCCTTGCCCAGCCCGCGATACAGCACGCCACCGACCACTGCACCCAGTAGCGGCGCGACCCAGAACATCCACAGTTGTTGAATCGCCCAGCCGCCGACGATCAGCGCCGGGCCGGTGCTGCGCGCCGGGTTGACTGAAGTGTTGGTGACCGGGATCGAGATCAGGTGGATCAGCGTCAGCCCCAGGCCGATGGCAATGGGTGCCAGTCCTGCCGGTGCACGTTTGTCGGTGGCGCCGAGGATGATCAGGATGAACATCGCGGTCATCACCAGTTCACAGACAAACCCTGCCGCCATCGAATAGCCGCCAGGCGAGTGTTCGCCGTAGCCGTTGGACGCCAGGCCTCCCGCCAGTTCGAAACCGGGTTTGCCGCTGGCAATGAAGTACAGCAGCGCGGCGGCAATCACACCGCCAATGACCTGGGCAATGATGTAGGCCGGCAATTCCTTGGCCGGAAACCGCCCACCCACCACCAGGCCGAGGGATACCGCGGGATTGAGATGACAGCCGGAAATATGGCCAATGGCAAAAGCCATGGTCAGCACTGTCAGGCCAAACGCGAAGGACACCCCGAGCAGGCCGATCCCCACCTCCGGAAAAGCCGCCGCCAACACTGCGCTGCCGCAACCACCCAACACCAGCCAGAACGTACCAACCAACTCAGTCGCCGAACGTTTTAACAGAGACATAAGAGAGTGCCCTTTCGAGATTATGCTTCCTTTAGCATCCAGCCGATGGACTGCAGAACCATCTCCAGAACGTTGAAGTCAGTACAGCACGGTTTTTTCAGAATTCCAGCAGGCATAAAAAACCGCCAGGGCCCGTTGTTGGCGGGCCCTGGCGGTTTTTTACAATCTTTCGGCTTCACTTGCCCCCCTGTAGGAGCGAGCTTGCTCGCGATGAACCAGAGAACGCCGCGGGCTGTCAGGCTCCCAGCATTATCGTTGACGACCATCGCGAGCAAGCTCGCTCCTACAGGGTAATGTGGCCATCCTGCGGATCAATCGATCCCGACAAACCCACCGGTCTGGTGTTGCCACAACCGCGCATACAAACCGCCATGGGCGAGCAGCTCGGCGTGGGTTCCGGTTTCGGCGATCTTGCCGTTTTCCAGCACCACCAGCCGGTCCATCCGGGCGATGGTCGAGAGCCGGTGAGCGATGGCGATCACGGTTTTGCCCTGCATCAGGGTCTCGAGACTTTCCTGGATCGCCGCTTCGACTTCCGAGTCCAGTGCCGACGTGGCCTCATCCATGATCAGGATCGGCGCGTCCTTGAGCAGTACCCGGGCGATGGCGATGCGCTGGCGCTGGCCGCCGGAGAGTTTCACCCCGCGCTCACCGACGTGGGCATCGAAACCGGTACGGCCTTCAGCGTCCGACAACGAAGGAATGAAACCGTCAGCCCGGGCCTTGTGCACCGCTTCCCAGAGTTGGGCGTCGGTGGCGTCGGGTTTGCCATACAGCAGGTTGTCACGGATCGAGCGGTGCAGCAGCGAGGTGTCCTGGGTGATCATGCCGATGCGTTCGCGCAGGCTTTCCTGGCTGACGTCGGCGATGTTCTGGCCGTCGATCAGGATGCGTCCGCCTTCGACGTCGTACAGGCGCAGCAGCAGGTTCACCAGGGTTGACTTGCCGGCGCCGGAAGGGCCGATCAGGCCGATTTTCTCGCCAGCCTTGATGCTCAGGTTGAGGTCGCCGATGATCCCGCTCTGCTTGCCGTAGTGGAAATCCACCTGTTCGAAGCGTACTTCGCCACGGGCCACCGCCAGGGGTTTGGCCTGGTCGCGGTCGGTGACGCTGACGGGTTGCGAGATGGTCTGCAGACCGTCCTGCACCATGCCGATGTTTTCGAAAATGCCGGTCACCACCCACATGATCCAGCCGGACATGTTGACGATGCGGATCACCAGGCCGGTGGCCAGGGCAATCGCCCCGACGCTGATCAACGACTGCGTCCACAACCACAGGGCCAGGCCGGTGGTGCAGACGATCAGCAAGCCGTTCGTGCTGGTGATGACCACGTCCATGCTGGTGACCACACGGCCAGCCAGTTGCGCCTTTTCGGTCTGTTCCTTGATCGCTTCGCGGGCGTATTGCTGCTCGAAGTTGGTGTGGGCGAACAATTTCAGGGTGGTGATGTTGGTGTAGCCGTCGACAATCCGCCCCATGAGTTTGGAGCGCGCATCGGACGCCACCACCGAGCGATCCTTGACCCGTGGCACGAAGTAACAGAGGGCGCCGATAAAGGCGAAGATCCAGGTCAGCAGCGGGATCATCAGGCGCCAGTCGGCTTCGGCGAACAGCACCAGGGAACTGATGGCGTAGATCAGCACATGCCACAACGCATCCACGGCCTGCACAGCGGAATCGCGCAGTGAGTTGCCGGTTTGCATGATGCGTTGGGCGATGCGCCCGGCGAAGTCGTTCTGGAAGAAATTCAGGCTCTGCTTGAGCACGTAGCTGTGGTTCTGCCAGCGGATCATGCTGGTCATGCTGGGACTCAGGGTCTGGTGCACCAGCAGGTCATGCAGGCCCACGAATATGGGGCGCAGCACCAGCGCGACCACCACCATCCAGGTCAGTTCGAGGGCGTGATCCTGGAACAGATTGATGTTCGGCGTGCCTTGGGCCAGGTCGATGATACGGCTCAGGTAGCTGAACAACGCCACCTCGATCAACGCACCAATCAGGCCGACGATCAGCAGGGCGGCGAAGCTCGGCCAGACCTGCTTGAGGTAATAAGTGTAGAAAGGGAAAACCCGGTCCGGCGGAGACGCCGTCGGTGCTTCGCGGAAAACATCGATCAGTTTTTCAAAGCGGCGATAAAGCATTGGTTGCTCGCCCGCGAGCGGGCTCTCCTTTTAACGTTTTGAGCGTTGCCGGCAAACACCGGCAACGGCTCGGACATCCTTGTCCAGCTTAGTCTCAGTCGATGCGCTTGGCTGACTTGATGAACACCGGATCGGCCGGCACGTCGCGCATACCGTTTTTGCTGGTGGTAGGCGTGTTGACGATGATATCGACCACGTCCATGCCCTTGACCACTTTGGCGAACACGGCGTAGCCGGCGTCGCGGCCCGGATCAAGGAAATCGTTGTCCTTGACGTTGATGAAGAACTGGCTGGTGGCCGAGTCAGGATCGGAGGTGCGTGCCATCGACAGCGTGCCACGCACGTTATGCAGGCCGTTGCTGGCTTCGTTCTTGATCGGGTCCTTGGTCGGTTTCTGCTGCATCGAGGAGGTGAAACCACCGCCCTGGGCCATGAACCCCGGGATCACCCGGTGGAAAATCGTGTTGTTGTAGAAACCACTGTCGACGTACGCAAGGAAGTTCTTGGTACTGATCGGGGCCTTGACCGGGTCCAGTTCGATTTCGATCTGGCCGTTGGTGGTGTCCAGCAGCACATGCGGGGCCTTTTCCGGCGTCGCGGCCATCAGGTTGGCGGCAAACAGGACGGTGCCTGCGGCGAGGGCGATTGTTTTCAGCATGGGTCAGTGATCCTGAGTGGTGGTGTCGACTGCGGTCAGAAACTCCAGCAGCGTCTGGTTGAAGTGTTCCGGCTGGTCCAGCGGCGTGGCGTGGCGTGAATCGGCGATCACCACCAGCCGCGCGTCGGGCAACAGTTTTACGTAGTTTTCCTTCAGCGCCACCGGTGTGTAGTCACGGTCGGCGCTGACAATGAGGGTTGGACAGGTGACCTTCGAAAGTCGTTCCTGGACTCCCCAGCCGACAATGGCATTGAAGCTGGCGAGATAAGCATGTTTGTCGTTTTTTGCCCAGCGTTCGGCCATTTTTTGTCGCAAATCGGCCTGCTCGGGTTTGGGGAACAGCTTGCTACCCAGTGCCTTGCCAATGGTGCGCAGGCTGAGTGCGTGCATCAGGCTCCAGCGCTTGAACCACTGCCAGTAGTCATCGCGGCTGCGCAGCTTGACCTCGGGCGCGCTGTTGACGATGCACAGACTCTTGAGCAGTTGCGGCTGATCCACGCCCAGCTGGAAGCCGATCATGCCGCCCATGGACAGGCCGACATAGTGTGCCGGACCGAGATTGAGGTGTTCGATCAGTGCAATCAGGTCAGCGCTGAATCCGGCGATGCTGTAGCGCTCCTGGGGCTTGTCCGAACGGCCGTGACCACGCACATCCGGGACGATCACCCGGTAGCGGGTGGCAAGTGTCGGGATCTGTTTTTCCCAGTCCAGCGTGCTGGAACCAAGACCGTGGACCAGCAGCAGCGGCGTGCCGTGGCCATATTCCTCATAGTGCAGGTTACAACCTTCGTGTTCGAAATAGGCCATGCATACACTCCGTGTCAGGCTTGTTCGGGGGCGGCGAACGGTGCGTCCAGTGGTGCGGTGTCAAACGTACGCAGCAGTTCGATGAGAATCTGCGTGGCCGGTCCCAGCGGTTTGTCCTTGTTCGAATACAGGTAAAAGCTCGGGTTACGGCTGCCGCCCTGATCCAACGGTAGCAGCTTGAGCGTACCTTCCTTGAGTTCCCGTTCGATCAAGTGCCGGGGCAGCCAGGCAAACCCCAGACCGCTGCTGACGAACGTCGCGGCGGTGGCCAGGCTGCCGACGGTCCAGCGCTGTTCGGCACCGAGCCAGCCGACGTCCCGTGGTTGCTGGCGGCCCGAGTCGCGGATCACTACCTGCATCTGGCTTTCCAGGTCCTGGAAGCTCAGTTCGCGGTTGAGGCGGTGCAGGGGATGCTCCGGATGGGCAACCGCGACGAACTCGACGTCGCTCAACTCCGCGCCCAGGTAACCGGGAATACTGAAACCCGTGATGGCCAGGTCGGCCACGCCTTCGAGCAGGACTTCCTCCACGCCAGACAGCACTTCCTCGCGCAGGCGCACCCGGCAGCCACGGCTTTGCGGCATGAACGCGGTCAAGGCGCGGACGAGGCGGGCGCTTGGGTAAGCGGCATCGACCACCAGGCGCACTTCGGCTTCCCAGCCCTGCTCCATGTGATGGGCCAGGTCTTCGAGTTGACTGGCCTGTTTCACCAGTTGCCGGGAACGGCGCAACAGCACCCCGCCGGCTTCGGTCAGCACGGCTTTGCGTCCGTCGATACGCAGCAACGGCACGCCGAGTTGATCCTGCATGCGGGCCACGGTGTAGCTGACTGACGATTGCGAGCGATGCAGCGCCTCGGCGGCCTGGGCGAAACCACCGTGATCGACCACGGCCTGCAGCGTTCGCCATTGATCGAGGGTCACGCGGGGCGCTTTCATGTTGAACTCCTCTTGTCCTAAGCTGGCAGCCCTAATTGGAGGCTGCTGAATGAAAAAATTCTGTTGTGTGCTGCTGGCGCTGCTGCCGCTGACAGCGATGGCTTACCCGATCGATGTGAAAAAAGACCTCAACGGCATGAAGATCGATTACCAGACCTACGACACGGATAACGACATCGGCTCCATCCAGGTGGCCAACTACGGCGACGTCGATGCCAGCTGCAAGGTTGTTTTCATCAATGGCCCGGAAGCCCCGCGTACCCGCAAGATCGACGTACCGGCCGGCAAGCACAAAAATGCAACCGCCAAATTCACCCGCAGCATCATCAAGCTGCGCATCGAGCTGACCTGCACCCCGAAATGAACTCAACCCCCTGTGGGAGCGGGCTTGCTCGCGAAGGCGGTGTGTCATTCAACGTTGATGTCGACTGACAGGGCCTATTCGCGAGCAAGCCCGCTCCCACAGGAGCATGGTTTGCTTATAAACGAATTTATTGATGGGTTATAGCAGTTATTTGCGCTTTTTCATCGATATGACTCTGTTTAACCTTCACTCCATCGACCTACAGCATTCTCAGATGGAGGCTACATCCCATGTCCCGCGTTCTGATCATCGAAAGCAGTGCCCGTCAGCAAGACTCGGTTTCCCGCCAACTGACCCAGACGTTCATCAGCCAGTGGAAAGCCGCTCACCCGAATGACCAGATCACCGTCCGGGACCTGGCCGTCAAGCCGGTGCCGCATCTGGACATCAACCTGCTGGGTGGCTGGATGAAACCCGCCGAGCAGCGCAGCGACATCGAACAGGCGTCCCTGGAACGCTCCAACCAGTTGACCGATGAATTGCTCGCCGCCGATGTGCTGGTCATGGCCGCGCCCATGTACAACTTTGCGATCCCCAGCACCCTGAAAGCCTGGCTCGACCATGTACTGCGTGCCGGCGTGACCTTCAAGTACACCGAAACCGGTCCCCAAGGCCTGCTCAGCGGCAAGCGTGCGTATGTGTTGACGGCTCGCGGCGGCATCTATGCCGGCAGCACCGCCGATCACCAGGAACCGTACCTGCGCCAGGTCATGGGTTTCATCGGCATCCACGACGTGACGTTCATCCACGCCGAAGGCATGAACCTGGGCGGTGACTTCCAGGAGAAAGGCCTGAACCAGGCGAACGCCAAGCTTTCGCAAGTGGCCTGACCGGTTAATCGCCAGATAATCGCTGGATGGTCTAGTGACCTGGCGCAACCCTTCAAGCCTGTACGCGCATCGAACCTCCCTTCGCACTTGTTGCTCCTGAGTGCCCTGGCCCGATTGAACGCTTTAGCGAGATCGGGCTTTTTTTTTGCCTGCGATTTAACCAACACCGACAACCTCCTGTGGGAGCGGGCTTGCTCGCGAAAGCGTCGTGTCAGTCGATACCATTGTTGCCTGACCTGTCCC